>NZ_JBEYSL010000129.1:0-14598 GCF_040642735.1 Micromonospora sp. NPDC047753
CTCGGCGTTGCGCCCCCTCGGCGGCTCCACAGTGTCTGGTCATGATGAGGCCACGTCGCGGAGCGCGAGGATGGAGGTCGCCGTCAGTGCGACGGCGCGGTCCTGATCATGCGACAGGTCCGTGAGGGCGCGTACGGCGGTGCTTCCCGGGATGTCCGCCATCGCCTCGGTCAGCCGTCGCCGTGCGGACGGTGCGACGCCGCTCTTCCCGAGGCAGGCAACCAGCCGGGTCGCAATCTGGTCTGCCAGCGCGGGGTCGGCCGCCAGCAGGCTCAACGCGTCGGCAGCGTCGACATCCTTGGTCTCCTCGACAACCATGTCGATCAACGTGGGAAGCGCGTCCGCCACACCGCGCGCGCCGAGCGCCAGAGCCGCGTACCCGCGGACCACGATGTCGGGGTGCGCGAGGGCGTCCCGCAGCACGTCGGTCGCCGCGGGGTGCGGGATCTCGGCCACGGACTGGACGGCGCGCCTGCGTACCTCGGCCTCCGGTGAGCCGAGGCCGTCGGTCAGCAGCGCCAACCCGCTGTCGCCGGACTGCGCCAGCGCCCAGCGCAGGGCTCCGGCGACGTTCGGGTCCGACTCATTCAGCACCGCCTCGACAAGTGCCTCCACCGGCGCCGGCCCCTCAACGACCGAGGACAGGGCGGCGCGCTGGCGGGTACCCGCGCTGTCCGACCCCAGTGCCCGCAGGAGTGTCACCACCTGCAGGACGTCCTCCCAGTGGGAGGGGTTCGCATCACCGATCCGACCGAGTCGGGTGAGCAACTCCATCTCGTCCGCGATGCGCAGTCGCGTCCGCCGGATGAGGTCCTTGACGAGTTCGGCGGGGGTGAAGCCGGGATCGTCGAGCGCGCGGCGGACGTCACGTAGCGACAGGCCCAGCGACCGCAGGCTCTCGACGTGGAAGATCAGCCGGACGTCCTCGCTGGTGTACTCGCGATAGCCGGAACCGGTGCGACCGGTGGGCCGGATCAGCCCGAGCGCGTCGTAATGCCTGAGCATGCGGGCGCTGACCCCGGACCGTCGCGCCACCTCACCGATCAACACCTGGTGTCATCCCTTCGTGCCTGTCGGGCCGAGGGCGACGACGCGCTTCGCCGCCTCGATCGCGAACTCGAACCCGGCATCCGGATCCTGCATGAGACGTTGGGTGGCGACCGCGTGCGTGCGTACGCGTGGGTCGAGATCCGCCATCGCGGCACGCAGGATCGGCATGACCACCTCGCCGAGCGCGATCAGCGCCCGGCTGAGACTCAACTGCATCTCACGCCCTCCCCGCCCGAGCTGCGTCGACAACACAGCGGCCAGTTCGGGCTCCGCACCGAAGGGTACGAGCGCGACCGCCGCGCGCCAGGCGCTGCGTGCCACCTCGCCGTCGGCATCGGTCAGCAACGCCCGGGTGATCGCCGGCCAGGCCCGCCGGTCCCCGATCTTGGACAGCGTGTGCAAAGCCTGACTTCGGGCCTGGGCGCGCTCCGAGTGGAGCTCGGCGGTGAGCTTCGCGACGGTCAGTGCGGGTGGGTGGCGCAGCAGCGCCCAGGTGAGCATCTCGCGTACGGAGAACTCGGGCTCGACCGCGCATCGCTCGATGAGCGTGTCGACGAGCTGCGAGTCCGGGTTCGTGCCGACCGCCAGCGCCGCGCGCAGTCGCACCGAAGCTTCGCTGCTCTCCAGCCCCCGGGAGACCCTCGTCGCGTACATGTCCTGTTCCGGCCTGGTCATGAGATCACCTCTTCGACCCCAGTCAAGGCCTTGTCACTGTGTCAAGGTCAACCCGTCTTGTTACTCGCGGTGGCGAAGGAACCGGAGCGATCCACCGTCGCCCACTGGCCACCGAACGGTAACCACCAATGTGGACGGAAGCTGGTAGGAAGAGGCGAGTTGCCTCACCTCAGGGAGATGATCGTGACACGTTCGCACCTGTCCCGCCGTTCGCTGCTGACCGCCGGTGGCGCCGCCGCCGTGGCGCTCGGCGCGGCCGCAGCCAGCCCGTCCGCCGCCTCCGCCGCGCCAGCGGAAAGCCCGATCGACACGCCGACGGAGGCACTGCGTCGGCTACAGGCCGGCAACCGGCGGTTCACCTCCGGCCGCGGCCGGCACCCGCACCAGGGCCTGTCCGACCTGCACCGGCTCGCCGCCGGCCAGCACCCGTTCGCCATCACGGTCGGCTGCGCGGACTCCCGGGTGGCCCCCGAGGTGCTCTTCGACCAGGGGCTGGGTGACCTGTTCGACAACCGGGTGGCCGGCAACATCGTCGACGACCTGCTGCTCGGCAGCGTCGAGTTCGCAGTGGAGGAGTTCGGCAGCCTGCTGATCGTCGTCCTCGGCCACGAACGCTGCGGCGCGATCACCGCCACCATCGACGCCATCCACACCGGCGGTACGGCGCCCGGGCACATCGGCACCATCGTGGACGCCCTGCGCCCGATCGTCGAGCCGGTGCTGAACCACCCCGGCGACCCCGTGGAGAACGGGGTGCGCGCCAACATCGCCGCGCAGGTGGAGGCGCTCAGCGCACGCAGCACGATCATCTCCGAGAAGGTGCACGAGGGCGCGCTGCGGGTGGTGGGCGCCCGCTACGACCTGGACAACGGGTGGGTTTCCCTGGTCGCCTGAAACCGTCACCCGATCCTGGGCCACCCGGACGGCGACGCTGGTCGGTCATCCACTGCCGCCGACCAGCGCCGCCGGTCGCGTCGCGGCCGACGGGTACGGCGGTAGTAGGACCATCCGGCCAGCGGCAACGCGATCGGAGGGACTCATGTCCCCCCGCCGCAGGGACGGTGCCTTTTCGTCACGACGGTGCGTGTGACGAAAGCACTTTCCGGCAGCGGGCCGCGCTCCGGAGGCTGGACACCATGAATGTGACCCGGCTCGACCCACCGGGCGACGGCCACCCACAGCCCTCGCCCGGGGACACCCGCGCCCGCATCACCGTCGTGGACGCACTGCGCGGATGCGCGCTGCTGCTCATCCTGCTGGTGAACATCGCGTTCTTCAGCTCCGGCTACGACTTCCACCTGGTCGACGACCCGACGCGCGGCGCGGTGGACGTGCTGATCGCCGGCGCGGTGGAGCTGTTCTTCGCGATGAAGGCCTACCTGCTGTTCGCCCTCCTGTTCGGTTACAGCTTCACCCTGCAACTCGACTCCGCGGCTCGACGCGGAGCGGCGTTCCGCCCGGCGTTCCTGCGCCGGCTCTCCGGGTTGTTCGCTCTCGGCGTGCTGCACGCGGTGCTGCTGTTCCACGGCGACATCCTCACCACGTACGCGCTGCTCGGTCTCGTGCTGCTCGCGGTCCGGCGGATCGAGCCCCGCACCGCGCTGATCGCGGCGGCGACCATCATCGGCGGCATCGCCGTGGTGGTCGGGGTCGCCGCGGTCCTCGGTGCCACACTGGTTCCGGACGAGGCCGTCGCGCTCAGCGCCGGTGCGCGTTCCACGCTGGCTCTGGGCGGCGGCTTCGACGATGTCGTCCTGGAGCATCTTCGGTCGATGCCGGCGATGATCGGCGGCCTCGCCGTGCAGGGGCCGCTGGCGTTCGCGGCGTTCCTGGTCGGCCTCGCCGCCGGCAAGCGGCGGCTCCTCGCCACCCTGCCCGCCCATCAGGACCTGCTGCGCCGGTGCGAGAAGGTGGGGTACCCCGTCGGTCTGGCCGGCGCGGTGGTGTTCGCGGTCGGTGGTTCCACCGCGAACCTGACCGGACTGATGGTCAGCATCGTCACCGCGCCGTTCCTGGCCGCCGCCTACGCCGCGACCCTGCTGCGCCTGTTCACGCGGCGGCCGCGCCTCGCGGACGCGTTCGCGCCCGCCGGGCGGATGGCCCTGACCAACTACCTGGCCCAGTCGCTGGTGTGCGTGCTCGTCTTCACCGGCCTCGGGTGGGGCCTGGTCGGCCGCACCTCGACGGCACAGACACTGCTGATCGCACTGGTGATCTTCGCGGGGCAGCTGGTGGTCAGCGCGTGGTGGCTACGGCGGTTCCGGTACGGCCCCGTCGAATGGGCGCTGCGCGCCTGGACCCACCGGGCGTGCCGCCCCAACTAGGGTGCTGACATGGTCGATCGGCACCAGGTGATGAACTTCCGGGTTCGGGCCCAGCAGCTCGACCGCGACGAGGGCACAATCGCCGACACCGCCGTCCTGGACCTCGGGGTGCAGAACACCGGTCCGGACGGCGCGCGGTGGGCGCTGGCGGTACGCGGGGTCGACGTGATTGCATTGTCCGACACCGACCTGGTCCTGCTGTGGACGGTGCGGGGCGCTCCCCACCTCTACCGCCGGGCCGACGTTGCGAAGGTGGCGGCGGCGGTCGAACCCTTCTCCGAGGCCGACGCGGGCAAGCGCATCTACGACGCCGCGAAACCGTTGAGGGCCGCCGGCATCGACACCCTCGCGGCCCTGGACGAGATCGCCGACCGGATGCGTGCCATCGTCAGCACGCCCACGGTCAAGGGGGACGTCTCCGGCCGCCTGGCCACCATGCTGCCCGAGCCCTATCTGCGGTTCTGCCGGCCGTGCGACGCCACGCACCTCTACGAGATGCCGTTCCGGCTCGCCGCCGTGCGGGCCGGAGTGGAGCTGCAGCTCGACACCTCACCCCCGGTCCTGCGGCGCATCACCGGGTTCAGGAGAGCAGCCACCGCGGGTGACCGCTTCGACCTCATCCGCGCCTATCTTCGCCTGCTCGGTCCGGCCACCCCGAAACAGGTCGCCGACTACCTCGACTCCCCCGTGAAGGACGTGAAGGCGCACTGGCCCGACGACGTGATCGAGGTGACGGTCGACCGCGAGGTGCGCTCACTACTGGCCGCCGACGAGGAGGCGCTGGAGTCCGCCGACGGCACTGTCACCCGACTGCTCGGCCCGTTCGACCTGTTCCTCCAGGCCAAGGACCGAGCGACGCTGGTGCCGGACGCCACCCACGCCAAGGAGCTGTGGCCGGTGTTGGGTCGCCCCGGCGCCGTCCTGGTCGACGGCGAGCTGGTGGGCACCTGGCGGCCCCGCAAGTCCGGCAGGACGTTCACCGTCGCCGTCCGGCCGTGGCAGCGACTGTCGGACGCCACGCGTAAGGCCGTCACCGCGCAGGCCGAACGCCTCGCCGCGTACCGCTCCGTCTCCCTCAGCGGCGTCGACTTCGGCAGCTAGACGGCTACTCACTCCACCGTCCACGAGATGGCGGGCGGGTGCACCCGAGCGCAGACGGGTTCACCGGCGGCGTCGGTCAACCCGACCCGGCCGACCAGCGTCCCGTTGCCCTCGTGGGCGGCGCGCAGCAGCTCGGTCGGCACGTCGGTGAACATCAACTTCGCTCGTCGGAACTTGGCGAAGCCGTCAGGGGTCACCGCACCCCAGCTCAGATAGAGAAACCGCGCACCGGGGCGGCCGTGCACCCAGGGGCCACCGACGTCGAGCACACCGTCGACCTCACGGCTGGACACCTCGAAGGACCAGGTGGCGCTGGCCGCGTCGGCCGGGACCTGATCGACCACCTCGGCCTTGCGCTGAACCCCGACGTGTACGTTGCCCCGCCGCAGCGCGTCGGCCTCCGCACCGGGACGCTGACCTGGGAGATCGCTGCCGTCGATCCGGATCCGCATGGCACCGACTCTAGTTAGTCGGCCCGTTGCCCAGCGGTGTCGTCCTCGCCGTACTCGCCGCGGATGGGCAGGTAGTAGGCGGGCAGGAACCCGGCGATGATGGCGACGCCGGCGATCGGCACGAACGCGCCGACGAGGATGCCGGAACCGATCCAGACCAGCGCGAGCGCGAACCGGCGACCGATGGCCCGCGCACCGATGGGGCCGAGGCCGGGGTCCAGCAGTCTGGCCCGCCGAAGGTGCGCCCACACGATGTTGAAGAGAGCCGCCGCCGTCCACAGTGTGCCGCCGTAGACGACGACCGACGCGCGCAGCCCCTGCTCCGCGCGCAACGCGTCGGCGAGCAGTGACGTGGAGAACGGCAGGAACGCGATGACCATCAGGAGCAACGTGTTGAGGAACAGGACCCCTCGGTCGACGTGCCGGACGCGGTCGAACATGACGTGGTGATTCACCCACACCTGCCCGATGAGCAGGAAGCTCAACGCGTAGGCCAGGTACGACGGCCACAGCGCACCGAGCCCTTGAACGAGGCGCTCGAAGTCGTCGGGCGGTTGGATCTCCAGCACGAGGAGCGTCACGGCGATCGCGAAGACACCGTCGCTGAAGGCCAGCAACCGGCCCGGGCTACGGGTGAGCCGTGAAGTTTCCCTTTTGGGAGGCATGCCCAGAATTATGCAATACGTCAGCTTTCGGGACGGGCAGCGCTGGCGGCCGTCCTGCACAGGTAGGTCTCGGCCAACTGGCGAAGGCGCGTGCGGTCGAAGCTGTCCCCGTGGCCGGGATCGTTGCCCCGCAACCACCGGAAGTTCGCCGACAGCAATTCGTTGACGTGCGGTGACGAGACCCGGACGACGTCGCCGTCCATTTCGGCCCGCGTATACCAGTCGACCGTGACCGAGAGTGTGCCAGCGCGGAGATCTTTGGTGGGGGGCGGACACCGACCTGTGACACCGGCGGGAACGCCCGATTCACCAATCCGGACGAGTACGACATGAAAGACTCGCCCGGCTGGCGGAAGGGGCGGGGATGCAACCAACCTGGCTCGTGGCGCTCTCCTGGGCTTCGCTCGCGGTCGGCGTCGTCAGCTTCGCGGTCGTGGTGGCCGACACCTATCTGCGCGGGCACCGTCAGCCGGTCCGGGTCATGGAGATCGTCTGGCTGGTGACCGTCCTCTACATCGGCCCGGCCGCCGTCCGCCTCTACTGGAACTGGGGCAGGCCCGAGGCGTTCTCTCGACGGCGGCAGGAGGAGCAACCGCGACGGCCCCGGCGGGGCATCGTCGTGACCCACGTGTCCCGCTGTGGCGCGCACTGCGCTCTCGGGTTCATCGTCGCCGAGATCGCCCTGTACGCCGTGAGATTCGACCCGGCCGAGGACCCGCTGTGGGTCGACTACGCCGGCGACTACCTGATGGCGGTGACGATCGCCGTGCTCTTCCGGTATTTCGCCGGGCCGGGGCGCAGCCTCGGAAAGGTCTGGCACGCGCTGTCGAACGTCGGCAGGATCGAGCTGCTGACCATCACCGCGTTCGAGGTGGCGCTGTTCGCGTGGCTGACGCTCGCCCATCGGGTGGTCCTGCCGGAGCCACCCCTGCGACCCGACAGCGCCACGTTCTGGTTCGCCGGTCAGCTCGGGCTGATAGCTGGCTTCATCGCGGCCTGGCCCACCGCCTCCTGGCAGCTCGGCCGAGGGCTGAAGATCGAGCAGCGCCGACTTCCCTACGACTGAGCGGGGGCCGATCCTACGACTGAGCGGGGGCCCGATCGCCCGATCGGCCGCCCCGCCAAAAACAAACGGCAAGGAGATGACTCTCCCTGCCACTTCTAACGTATACCGCACCTGGGGGCTTGCGGCAAGACCCCGGTCGTGGCGCAGAATCGGCGGCCGGACCAGCACAAACGAGGTAACGGGGGCGCGACGTGGGTGTGTTGTCGATGGACGGGGACCGCAGCGACCGGGCACCACTGTTGGATCTTCGAGAGGTCGACGAGACGCAGGTGTCGATGGTCGGCGGCAAGGCCGCGCACCTGGGCGCGCTGTCCCGGATCGACGGCATCCGGGTGCCGGCGGGGTTCTGCGTGACGACGGCGGCCTTCCGGAAGGTCATGGCGCAGACGCCGTCGATCGACGATCGGCTCGATCAGCTGTCGCGGTTGAGCCCGGACGACCGGGAGACGATCAGAACGCTCAGCGCGGAGATCCGCCGCAGCGTCGAAGAGACACCGGTTCCGGACGGCCTGGCCGCCGCGATCACCGGCGCGCTCGCCCGGTTCGGCGAGCAGGCCGCCTACGCAGTACGGTCCAGCGCGACGGCGGAGGACACGCCCACCGCGTCCTTCGCCGGCCAGCAGGACACCTACCTGAACGTGGTGGGGCCGGAGGCGGTCCTGCGGCACGTCAGCCGGTGCTGGGCGTCACTGTTCACCGACCGGGCCGTCATCTACCGCCTGCGCAACGGCATCGACCACCGCACTGTTCAGATGGCTGTCGTCGTACAGCGGATGGTTCTTCCGGATGCCTCCGGCATCCTGTTCACGGCGGACCCGGTGACGGGCGACCGGAAGGTCGCGACAGTCGACGCCAGCTTCGGCCTCGGCGAGGCCCTGGTGTCCGGTCTGGTGAACCCGGACGTCTTCACTGTGCGCGACGGTGAGGTGGTCGCCAGCACGGTCGCCGCGAAGGCGCGTGCCGTCGCCGCGCTGCCTGGCGGCGGGACGCGGGAAGTGGAGATCGACCCGCGGCGGCAGGAGCAGCCGGCGCTGACGCAGGCTCAGGCGCTGCGGCTGGTGCGGCTCGGGCGACGGATCGAGGCGTATTTCGGCCGGCCGCAGGACATCGAATGGTGCCTGGTCGACGACGACTTCCAGATCGTGCAGAGCCGGCCGATCACGACGCTGTTCCCCGTCCCGGCGGCCGATGACCAGGAGAACCGCGTCTACCTTTCGGTCGGTCACCAACAGATGATGACCGACGCCATGCGGCCGTTGGGGCTCTCCATGTGGCAGCTGACCGCCATGGCCCGGATGTTGGCGGCCGGCGGGAGGTTGTTCGTCGACGCCACCCGGCTGTTGGCCTCCCCCACCAGCCGCGCCGGCTTTCTGAAAATGGCGGGGCGCGACGATCCGCTGATGCGCGACGCGTTGGAGACCCTGCTCGACCGCCGGGACTTCGTTGCGACGCTGCCGGACCAGGCCGGTCCGGGTGGGCCGACGACCGGTGGCCCGTCCACCTCGGGCGAGGCCGACCCGGCGATCGTGACCGAGCTGATCGAGCGCAGCGAGGCGTCCATCGCCGCCCTACGACGCGACATCGCGACGGTGACCGGTACGGCGCTGTTCGACTTCCTGCATGAGGCGTTCCAGGAGCACAAGCGGGTCCTCAGTGATCCGTTGAACATGCAGGCGATCATGGCGGGCATGGAGGCCACCTGGTGGCTCAACGACCGGCTGCACGAGTGGCTGGGCGAGAAGAACGCCGCGGACACCCTCACCCTCTCCGCCCCCGGCAACGTCACGTCGGAGATGGGGCTGGCGCTGCTCGACGTCGCCGACGTGATCCGTCCGTATCCGGAGGTGGTGGCGTTCCTTCAGGACGTCGCGCACGACGACTTCCTCGACGAGCTGCCGAAGGTCACGGGCGGAGCCGAGGCGCGCGCCGCCATCGAGGCGTACCTCGATCGGTACGGAATGCGCTGCGTCGGCGAGATCGACATCACCAGGCCACGGTGGAGCGAACGCCCCGCCACGCTCGTGCCCGTACTCCTCGACAACGTCAAGCTCTTCGAGCCGGGCGCGGCCCGGCGGCGCTTCGAGCAGGGCCAACAGCGGGCGCGGCAGCAGGCGCATGAGGTGTTGACGCGCCTGCGGGCGCTGCCGGACGGGCAGCAGAAGGCCGACGAGACCGCGCGGATGATCGACCGGGTGCGGGCCTTCATCGGCTATCGGGAGTACCCGAAGTACGACATCGTCAGCCGCTACTTCCTGTACAAACAGGCACTGCTGGCGGAGGCCGAGCGGCTGGTGCACGCCGGGGTGCTCGCCGAGCAGGAGGACGTCTTCTACCTCACGTTCCAGGAGTTCCACGAGGTGGTCCGCACACACCGGGTGGACGCCGCACTGATCCGGCAGCGTCGCGACGAGTTCCGGGCGCACCAGGCGCTCACTCCGCCCCGGGTGCTGACCTCCGACGGCGAGGTCATCACCGGCGCGTACCGACGCGACGACCTGCCGGCCGGCGCCCTGGCCGGTGTGCCGGTGTCCGCCGGTACTGTCGAGGGACGTGCCCGCGTCATCCTGGACATGGCGCAGGCCGACCTCGAAGCGGGTGACATCCTCGTCACGGCCCACACGGACCCGAGCTGGACGCCGCTGTTCGTCGGCATCGCCGGCCTGGTCACGGAGGTGGGCGGGTTGATGACGCACGGCGCGGTGATCGCGAGGGAGTATGGCCTGCCGGCTGTCGTCAGCGTCCTCGACGCGACCCGGCTGATTCGCGACGGGCAGCGGATCCGCGTGCACGGCAGTGACGGGTACGTCGAGATCCTGCCCTGACCGACGGCACCCGCAGGAGGAGTGACATGGCGTTCCCGGTCCGGCGTCTGGCGACAGTGGTGGCCACGGCGGTGACAGTGGTGTCGCTGGCGGGGTGCGGCGGCAACCGCGACTCCACCGAGGCGCGGACGACGCCGAGCCCGGAGGTGACGCTCGCACCGTCGCCGGCCGCCGATCAGGAGTTCCGTGGGCTGGAGGAGCAGTTCGGGGCGCGGCTGGGGATCTACGCCGTCGACACGGGTACCGGTCGCACCGTGGAGTACCGCGCCGACGAGCGGTTCGCGTACGCCTCGACGTGGAAGGCCCTCGCTGCCGCCCAGGTGCTCGACGGCACCACCGACGCCCAGTTGGACCGGGTGGTGCGGTACCCGGCGCGGGACCTGGTGGCGCACTCCCCCGTCACCGAGAAGCACGTCGGCGAGGGCATGAGCCTGCGCGCCCTGGCCGACGCCGCCGTGCGCTACAGCGACAACACCGCCGGCAACCTGCTGCTGCGCCACCTCGGCGGGCCGGCGGGGTTCGAGGCGAAGCTGCGCGAGCTCGGCGACACGGTCACCGAGGCGGCCCGCTACGAGACCGCGCTGAACGAGGGAACACCTGGCGACAAGCGGGACACCAGCACCGCGCGGGCCCTGGCCGGCGACCTGCGGGCGTACACAGTGGGGGTTGCTGTGGAACCGGCGGACCGCGACGTGCTGCGCGGCTGGCTGCGGGGCAACACCACCGGCACGGCGCTGGTCCGCGCCGGGGTGCCGGCCGGCTGGGTGGTCGGGGACAAGACCGGGACCGGCGGGTACGGCACCCGCAACGACATAGCGGTGATCTGGCCGCCCGACCGGGCCCCGATCGTGCTGGCGGTGCTGTCCAGTCGCGACACGAAGGACGCCACCCCCGACGACGCGCTCATCGCCCAGGCCACCCGGGTGGTCGTCGCCCAGCTGTGACCACCAGGAGGCAACACCGCCGATGTTAGGTTCGCCGACATGACTGCGCAGATCACTGCCGCGCATTTCCACGCGGCCGACGGGGTCGAGGACTGGCGCTCCCTCTACCACCTGGTCTCGGCCTACTTCCCGACCGAATCGCTGGCCGAGGGCATCGCGCTCGTCGATGAGATCGGCCGGCTCACCGACGAAACCCAGCAGCAGTACCTCAGCGTCGACCTGCGCGGCACCGGCGTGACGGTGAGCCTGGCTCGGCGCGACATCGCGTTGGCGCGGCGGATCTCGGCCGCTGCCAAGGAGCTGGACATTCACGCCGATCCGACCGCCGTCCAACTCGTCAACATCACCCTCGACGCACTCGCCAGCGCGGACGTTCTGCCGTTCTGGCGGGCGCTGCTCGGCTACCGCCAGATCGGCGACGACCACCTGTTCGATCCGTTACGGCGCGGCCCGGGCTTCGGGTTGCAGCACATGGCCGAGGCGCGCCCACACCGCAACCGCATGCACCTCGACATAGCTGTCCCGCACGATCAGGCGGAGGCTCGCATCGCCGCTGCCCTGGCCGCCGGCGGCCGCCTGGTGTCCGACGCGCACGCGCCCATGTGGTGGGTCCTGGCCGACGCCGAGGGCAACGAGGCGTGCGTCGCTACCTGGGTCGGCCGCGACTAACAGGACCCGAACTACGCGCGGGCGGTCGCCCGGGCCACGCGCCCACCCTTTGGCGCGGTCACGCCGCGACGGCTGCCCGGCCCAGCGGGAACCGTACGCCGGTGAGGTCTTCCGAGACATCCCAGAGGCGCTGCTGCACGCTCACGTCGTAGGAGTCGGGGCTGGAAGTGACAAGCCTCGGGTAGCCGCGCGTCTCACCGAGGCCGTCGGGGCCGTAGTACTGCCCGCCGAGGACTGACGGGTCGGTGGCGGCCCGCAGGATGGGCAGCGCGCCGGCCGACGGGGACTGGGTGATCGCCGGGGCGAGCCAGGTGATCGGTCCGCGGACGAGCGCCGGGGAGTTGCGCATCAGCTCGGTGTTGGAGACGCCGGGGTGTGCGGCCACCGCGACGGTGGTGTCGAGCGCGGCGAGCCGGCGCTGCAACTCGTAGGTGAACATCAGGTTGGCGAGCTTCGACTGGCCGTAGGCGGCGACCCGGCCGTAGGAACGCTCGAACTGAAGGTCGTCGAAGTGGATGGCGGCGCGGATGCGGTGGCCGACGCTGCTGACCGTGACCACTCGCGAGCCGGGCACGGGCAGCAGCAGGTCGAGCACCAGGCCGGTGAACGCGAAGTGGCCCAGGTGGTTGGTGCCGAACTGCATCTCGAAGCCGTCGCGGGTGCTCTGCTTCGGGGTGTACATCACGCCGGCGTTGTTGATCAGCAGGTCGATTCGCGGGTGGGTGGCGCGCAGGCCCGCCGCGGCACCGCGCACCGACTCCAGCGAGGTCAGGTCCAGTTCCCGTACGGAGACGTCGCCGTTGATTCGGGCGGCGGCCGATTTGCCCTTGCCTGTGTCGCGCACGGCCAGCACGACCGACGCCCCGCGCTCGGCGAGCCGCCGGGCGGTCTCGAAGCCCAGCCCGGTGTTGGCGCCGGTGACCACGGCCACCCGGCCGTCCTGGCGAGGGATCTGCTGCTCGGTCCACTTCATGTCAAGCCCCTTAAAGTACCGCCGGTAAGTTATGCCTGAACGGTAAGGTACCGCCGGTACGCTGTCAAGGGACCACCGGTACCTAAGCTAGGGTTGGTGCCATGACGTTCCAGCGGGCGCGCAGCGAGGAGCAGCGTGAGGTCCGACGCCGGGCCATCCTGGAGACGACCTCGGCGATGCTCGACGAGATGCCGGTGGCCGAGGTGACCCTGAACGAGCTGAGCCGGCGGGTCGGCCTGGCCAAGACGGCGGTGCTGCGCTATTTCGAGTCCCGCGAGGCGATCCTGCTCGACCTGCTGGACGACCGGACGGCGACCTGGCTGGCCGAGCTGGAGCAGGAGCTGGCCAACGGTGTCGACGTGAGCCGGCCGGCGATGGAACGGGTGGAGCAGACGGCCGACGTGCTCAGCCGATCGCTCGCCGCCCAGACGGTGCTCTGCGATCTGTTCGGCGCGCAGGGCGGGGTGCTCGAACACAACGTCTCGGTCGAGGTGGCCCGCCGGCACAAGCGGGCCGCACTGGGCAGGCTGGCGATGATGGCCGGCCTCGTCCGGCGGCACCTGCCCGAGACCGGCGACAACGCCGAGCTGTTCTGCCTGAACGCTCTGATCATGGCCGGCGCGCTGTCCGCCTACACCTCGCCGCCGCCGAGCCTGCTCGCCGTCTACGAGTCCGAGCCGGCGCTCGCGGTCCACCACGTCGACCTACGGACAGCCCTGCGGGTCGCCATCATCACGTCGCTCGTGGGCATGCTGCCGCGCTCCTGAGCCGCTGCGCGGAATTCGCTGGCCATGACGCTGTTCGCGGTCTAGCGTTCCCAGCCGTGCACTCACACGAAGAGGTAGTCGGACAGGCCCTGGATCGGATCGGGGCGGGCTACGTCTTCCCCGAGAAGGTCGCCGACATCGACGCCGCGATCCGGCGTCGTCTCACGGCGGGCGAGTACGACGGCCTGGACGGGCCGGCGCTCTGCGAGACGGTCACCGCACACCTTCAGCAGGTGTGCCCGGACAAGCATCTGCGGCTGCTGTGGTCGGACCAGCCGCAGTCGCTCGATCCAGCGGACGAGGACGGCGGGCGGGCGGCGTTCCTCGCGTTGCTCAGGGCGGAGAACCAGGGCATCCGTAGAGTCGAGCACCTGGACGGCAACGTCGGGTTCATCGACGTGCGGCGCATCGCGTACGCCGACGAGGGCGCTGCCGCGATCGGCGCGGCCATGCAACTGGTCGCCCTCAGCTCCGCGCTCATCCTGGACCTGCGCGCCTGTTCCGGCGGAACACCGGAGGGAGCCGCGATGTGGTGCAGCTACTTCTTCCGCGACGACCAGGTGCACCTCAACGACTTCTACGAGCGGTCCACCGGCGCGACGCGCCAGTTCTGGACGACCGCGCACCTTCCCGCGCCGCGCTACGCCGACCGCCCGGTGTACGTGCTGACCAGCGCGACGACGTTCTCCGGGGGCGAGGACGTGGCGTACACCCTTCAGGCGCACGGCCGGGCCGTCGTCGTCGGTGAGACGACACGCGGCGGCGCGCATCCCACAGCCCGCCACCCGGTCACCGAACACATCCTCGTGACCGTGCCGACCGCCCGCACCATCAACAGCGTCACCGGCACCAACTGGGAGGGCGTCGGAGTGGTCCCCGACGTTCCCGTCCCGGCGGACCAGGCACTCGACACCGCGCTCAAGGCCATCGCAGGCGCATAGGCGCGGCTGCCGTTCGCGCGAACCGTGGGGCTCGGGTCGACCCGAGCCCCACGTTCGTGGTTGAGACCGGACTGTCTGGGGGGTGATAGGATCCCGCGCCCGGCGGCGAACCCAAGTCCACAGTGGCGGGCCGCCCCAACGCCGCGCCT
>NZ_JBEYSL010000130.1:0-14543 GCF_040642735.1 Micromonospora sp. NPDC047753
TGAACGGGCCGAGGTTCATCGTCGTTGTCCTTTGTGGAGGCTTACCGTGCCTGACACCACCCAAGACGAGCGCCTGGCCGTGGCTAGTTGCCGTCGCGGCGCGCTACTACCGGACAGTCGGATCCACTCGCACCGGCAACCTTTTCCGCAGTTCACCGACCGTGATCAACACCGACTTTCCGGCGGTGCGCAGACGCAGAAAGGGCGGGCCACCTGAGGGTGACCCGCCCTTTTCCGCGCTGATCGGTCAGTCGACGACGGCCAGGATCTGCATGTCCTTCAGGCTCGCCGGCTCGGCGGTCTCGGAGATCTTCCTGCCGTCCTCATCCACCAGCAGCACCGCGTACCCGTTACTGGTCTTGACCCGCACGACCATCGAGCCGTCGGTCTGGAAGTAGACCTGCCGCAGGGTGCGTCCTCCCAGTGGCAAAGTGACCTGTTTGCCAGTTCGGGTGTCGATCACCGCGTTAGCCCAAAGTTCACGAGCGACGTCGCCGGCATCCTCGTTGGGCTTCTTCACCAGCAGAGCGATGCGGGAGCCGTCCGAGGACAGGCTGGCAATGTCGTTGCTGGTCAATTTGCCCACGGCGAAGCCCGGTACGGCCCGCTTCTTCGTGCCGTCCGTGCCAAAGAGGGCGACGCCGAGGTAATCCGTCATGGCGATGGTCCGACCGTCCGCCGACCAGAGGGCGTGACAGCCGCGGGGCTGCCCGGGCCACCATGTGACTGTCCTCTTGTCGCTGCGGGTGTCCAGCACTCCGTGCCGAACGGTCTCGCCCATCGCCTTCGTCTCAATGAACAGCAGGTGCCGTCCGTCCGCTGACCAGGCCGGGGCACAGTGAGGATCCACCTTCGAGCGCATCTCCTGCCTGCCGGAGCCGTCGACGTCGGCGATGACGAGGGTGCTTTCGCTGTCGTCGCTCTCCACCCAGGCAACCCGGCGCCCGTCCGGCGAGATGTTCGCGCTGCCAATCGCCGCCAGCTCGGGCAGAGCCAACAGACGCACGGGGCTGTCGCCCGGACGCCAGGACCGCAGATTCGCCATCTCCGCGTCGGTCACCGTGGCGGGGCCGTAGAAGAGCCTCCCGAACTGCACGGATGGGGTGCTCGTGCTGGACCCGCCGCTGGGCGGGGCGCCGGGCGTGTCGCCGGCGCTGCCGGACGGCGTCGGGGTGGGCGTCGGAGTCGGCGACGGCGACGCGGTGACCGACGGGGTGTCAGCCGGCAGCGGGGGTGGGGACTGGTCCGGCCGGATGGCGAAGGCGGTGCCGGCCGCTGCGGCGATCAGCACCAGCGCGGCGGCCGACGTGGCAACCGCCCGTTGGATACCGAGCCGACGGGACGTACGCAGGGTCCGGTCCCGCAGGTCGACGGAGGTGACCTCGTCGGCCAGGGCGGTCAGGTCGAGCCGGAGGCGCTGGTCGTTCATTGGGTACTCCCTTCCAGGACGTACAGCTCGGCGAGTTCGGGCGCGACGGCGCGCAGCCTGGCCAGGGATTTGGCCGTCTGGCTCTTCACGGTGCCGATCGTGACGCCGAGCAGGTCCGCCGCCTCAGCCTCGGTGCGGTCCTCGAAGAACCGCAGCACCAGCACGGCACGTTGCTTCGGGGAGAGCTTCGCCAGTGCCGCCCGCAGGGTGAGCCGCAGACTGGTCTGGTGGGCGTGGTCCGGGGCCGAGTCGCCTCCGCGTGGCTCGGGCAGATCGCCCGGCATCGACTCGGGTACCCGGCGCCGTCGCCACCAGGACACCTGTAGGTGGTACATGGTCTTGCGGGTGTACGCCTCGGCGTTGCCGCTGTGGTGCAGGCGGTTCCAGGAGCGGTGGGTCCGGGCCAGGGCCGACTGGACGAGGTCCTCGGCCAGGTGCTGGTCGCCGGTGAGCAGGTAGGCCGAGCGCAGTAACGCCGGGGTGCGGGCACGGACGAACGAGTCGAACTCACTCAGCAGAGGGTCCACACGGGCCAATCCTTCAGGTCGAGGTACGAGGGCTTGGTGTCCTTGCAGACGCGAGCAACGGCGTCGATGGTTGCCGGCGTCGGGTCCGGTTCGGATCGAAATGGATCGCTCATCCTGCCGTACCGGCCGCAGGCTGCGCGGATGCTGCCACGCATGCCGACCCTGTTGATGCGGACCCTGCGCGAGGATCCGGCCGACGCGGAGGTGCCGCACGTCTCGGCCGGGTCAAGTTCACCGACGCCGAGCTGATCGGCATCCCCCGGGCCGTCGTGGTCGGCCGCCGCTGGCCGGTCCGGTGGATCGACTCGTCGACGAGGTGCGGCGGGAACATGCGAACCTGGTGTAGCGACGGCGTCACGGGGTAGTGCAGTCGGATCGGGTGGATACGTCTTCGGAGGCTCTCATGACCGGTTACCGGGTCAGCGACGTGATGACCAAGCAGGTCGTGTACCTGCCGGTGGAGACCACCCTGGACGAGGCGGCCAGGGTGATGAAGGAGGCCGACATCGGTGATGTGGTGGTCACCGACGGCGCCAGCCTCGCCGGCATGCTCACCGACCGGGACATCGTGGTGCGGGCAGTGGCGGAGAACAGCTCCCCCGCGGCCACCACCATCGGCTCGATCGTCACCCGCGAGGTCGTCATGATCGAGCAGCACTGCACGGCGGGTGAGGCGGCGGCGCTCATGCGGGACCGGGGCATCCGACGGGTGCTGGTCTGTGACAGTGACCGCAAGCTGGTGGGGATCGTCTCGCTCGGCGACCTGGCCATGCAGCTCGACCCCACCAGCGCGCTCAGCGAGATCAGCGAGCAGTCACCGACGGTGTGAACGGGGCCCCGGCATGACGGCGGTAGCCTCGACGCATGGCTGACATGCCGGCCCGACTGGCCGAGATCGTCGACGAGTTCGCCGCCGCGCCGCGCGACCTGGTGCTGGAGATGCTCCTGGAGTACGCGGACGTCATCCCAGCACTGCCGGAGGGCGCTGCGGAGCGCGAGGGCATGGAGCAGGTGCCCGAGTGTCAGACGGCGTTCTTCCTGCGGGCGAAGGTGACCGCGGAGGGCACGGTGGAGACGCTTTTCGACTGCCCTCCGGAAGCGCCCACCACCCGGGCGTTCGCCGGGATCCTCGCCGAGGGGCTGGCGGGGGCGAGCGCCGAGCAGGTGCTGGCCGTGCCGGACGACCTCTATCAGCGGATGGGGCTGGCCCAGGCGATCAGCCCACTGCGAATCCGTGGCGGCACGGCGATCCTGGGCCGCCTCAAGCGGCAGATCCGGGAACAACTCGGCTGACCTAGGGGTTGCCACCGAGCATGGAGATCGAGATCTACGCGGACGTCATCTGCCCGTGGTGCTACATCGGCAAGCGCCGCCTGGATGAGGCCCTCGCCAGCTACGAGGGCGAGGTGACGGTCCGTTACCGGCCGTTCCAGCTCGACCCGTCGCCGGTGCCGCAGCCCCTGCCGCTGGTGCAGGCGCTGGCCGGGAAGTTCGGCGGCCCGGAGCGCGCCCGGCAGATGGTCGACCACGTGACCCAGGTCGCGGCGGCCGACGGGCTGCGGCTCGACTACGACCGCGCGGTGATCGCCAACACCTTCGACGCGCACCGCCTCGTCTCGTGGGCGACCGACCAGGGCCGGGCGGCCGAGATGGTGGAGGCGCTCTACCAGGCGCACTTCAACAACGCTGTCGACGTCGGCTCGCGGGAGGCGCTGGCCGCCCTGGCCGGCGAGATCGGCCTGGACGCGGCCGACGCGCGCCGGTTCCTCGACTCCGACGAGCGCGTCGCCGACGTCGCCGCCGCACTGGCCACCGCACGGGACCTGGGCATCACCAGCGTGCCGACCTTCGTGCTGGCCGGGAAGTACGCGGTCTCCGGCGCGCAGGAGGTGCAGACGTTGCTCGCCGCGTTCGCCGAGGTCGAGCAGCGCGAGTCCGCAGCGCACTCACACTGAGTCACCGGGGGGCCGGGCGTCCGGCATCGATGATCACGATGTTTCACGTGCAACAACATCGATGCCGATGCCTGGTCAGGCCGGCCTGGCCAGCCCTTCCACCACCTGAGCTCCCGGCAGCGCGCCCAACGCCGGCCCCGGCAGCGCTATCTTGCTGTGCCGTACGCCGGACCCGACGATCACGTGCGGTGTGGCGATGACTCGCGAGTCCACCAGGATCGGCCACTGCGCCGGCAGCCCGATCGGGGTGATGCCGCCGTACTCCATGCCGGTCAACTCGACAGCGTCGTCCATCGGGGCGAAGCTCGCCTTGCGGACGTCCAGCGTCCGGCGGGCCACCCCGTTCACGTCGGCCCGCGTGGTGGCCAGGACGATGCACGCCGCGTAGCGCACCACTCCCTCGCGCTTGCCCGCCACCACGACACAGTTGGCCGACACGTCCAACCCCACCTCGTACGCCGCGCAGAACGCCGCGGTGTCGGCGAGGTCGGCGTCGATCGGCGCGACCAGCACGTCGTTGACGTCCACCGGCGCGTCGGCCGGCCACTGAGCGATGGCCTCCGCGACCGGCGGGGCGAGCAGATCCAGGCGGGCGCGGGCCGGTTCGGTCTTCAGCGTTCCCATCACGGGTGCGATCCTCGCATCCGCGACGCTGAACCGCCCAGCGGCTCCCCGGCCCCCCGGCGACGCCACCGGCCTGGGCCGGATCGATCCGGCGCTCAACTGCCGGCGAGGAACGCGTTGTCGCGCATGAAGGAGCGGTCGCGGGCAGCCGCCACCTCCTCCTCGCGCTGGGCCTTGGCCCGTTGCAGCTCCAGATCCTCGAACGCGTGCCGGACACCCAGCCGGATCACGCCGTAGAGGAAGACGAAGCCGAAGACGTAGAGGATCACAGTGGTGACGACAGCGAACATGGCGTCACGGTAAGACGAACATGAACCGTTGTTGCTCTCATTTCCGGCCGGTTCCCCCGTACGTGTCGGCCAGATGGTCGGCCCAGGTACGCACGCCCCGGGGCAGCGCCTCGGTGGCCAGACCACCGGCCCGCAGCTCGCGACCGAGCCGGCCGGGAATCCGCACCGGCAGCAGCGGTCGGCGCGAGCCTCGGGCCGACCGCCACGCCCTGGCGGCCTCGTCGAAACGGAGCACCTGGGGCCCACCCAGCTCCTCGACGCCGCCCAACGGGCCGGCGACCAGTCGGGCCGCCAGCCGCGCCGCCACCTCGCCCGGGTCGACCGGTTGGGCGAGCACCGCCCGGTCCCCGATCACCGGGCCCAGCCGCCCGCAGGCGGTCAGCATCTCGTCCAGGAACTGGGGAAACTGGGTGGCCCGCAGCACCGACCACGGCACCGGACCGGCCGCGATCACCTGTTCGGCGGCGAGCTTGTGGCGGTAGTACGGGATCGGGACCCGATCAACCCCGACGATCGAGATGTAGACGATGTGCCGCACACCGGCCGTGCCGGCGGCCACCACCAGTCGGCGGGTGCCCAACACGTCCACCTGGTAGGTCTGCCGACCCCGCGGCGCGGACGCCAGGTGCAGCACGGCGTCCACCCCGGTCACCGCCTCGGTCAGCCCGTCCCCGGTGGCCAGGTCGGTCGCCGCCCACTCCACGTCCGAGCCGGCGGGCGGCCGACGGCTGGTGGCCCGGACGCTGATTCCGTCGTCGCGCAACCGGCCCAGCACGGCACGGCCCAGATTGCCGGACGCCCCGGTGACCAGAACCTTCATCTCGTCCTCCTGCAAACCCGTGCGGCCCTTACCTGGCGTTGACGAGACATTGCGGCAACCCGTGACGGCGGGCGGCCACTCATCCCGATCGAATCAGGTCCAACGCGGTGAGCAGCGCGAAGAACGCGATCACGATCTCGTTGACGATCCAGGCGTGCCCCTCGGCCCATTCCCTCATCCGGGTCAGCACCCGCGAGGCCCTGCTCCCCAACAGCAGCAACGCCAGCAGAGGCAGCGCGAGCAGGAGCACGGTGAGCAGCACGAACGGCACCAGGTGCCACCACGGCAGATCGTGTCGGGCCACGCTCGCCCCGACGGTGGCCATGGTCAGGTCGTCGGTCGGCGTCGCCACGAAGAGCAGCGCACCCAGCCGCAACGTCTGCGGCGGACCGGCATGCTCGATGCTGCCCAGCCAGCGCGGCGGTCCGGAGCGGCCCCGGCGGACCCAGATCAGCACGGCCAGGCACACCAGCAGGGCCAGCACGACGAGGTCGATGGCGGGGCCGCGATCGACCCTCCCGGCCACGGCGCTGGCGTCGGCGGCCACTCCACCCACCAGTTTGGCCACCAGCCAGGCCACAGTCACCCCGGCGGCGACCACCAGCCCCGCGCCCGCGAGGAAGCCCAGCGACGCAGCCCGGGGCCGATCCGACGAGGCGAGGAAGACCGCCACCACCAACTGCGTCCCGGCGACCATGACCACGGCGAGCGGCAGAATGGTCAGGAGGTTCATCGCCCGCCATCTTTCCGGTACGAGCAGGTGGGACGCTGCCGAATCCGCTGATCACCCGGCCGGTCGCACACCCCCGCCCACCACGACCCGGCCGGCCAGCAGCGCCCCGAGCAGCGCCAGCCCCGCGGTGACCACGAGCGTCGTCGTGTAGCTGGCCGGGCCCGGCGCATTTCCTGCTGCCAACACGGCCCCGGTCAGCGCGAGCACGGTCGCCGCGAAGAGGGAGTCGCTCAGTTGCAGCGACGAGCTGTTGCGGCCCTGCTCACCCGGCGCGGACAACTCCAGGGTGAGCACCGACAACGGCGGGTAGAGCAACCCCATGCCCAGGCCGGCGATCGCCCAACCGAGCACGGCGACGGCCACCGGCAGCTCGGGCCGGACGGCCAGCGCCACAGTCGCGGTGCCGACGGTGATGCAGCTCAACCCGGCTCGCGGCAGACTGGCCCGCGACGCCGGCACCGGGATCCGGCCCTGCAACCAGGAGCCCGCCGACCAGGCCAGCGCGCCGACCGTGAGGACCAGCCCGGCCGCGGTCGGCGAGAGACCCCGTTCCCGGGAGAGCATCAACGGGATCACCACCTCGCTGCCGACGAAGGCCGCCGACGCCAGGCCACGCAGCCCCACGACGGTGGGCAGCCCCCGTGCGGCCCGAAGGAACCCGGCCGGCAACAGGCGCGGGGCACAGACCAGCAGGCCGACCACGGCGGACGCGACAAGAACCAAAGCCGTGGCACCGCGCTGCTGTCCCCCGATGTGCAGCAGTGCGGCACTCACCGCGGCCCCGCACGCCCAACCGATCCGTGCCGCCGCACCCGCCGGCGGGCTCGTCGCCGCAATCCGGCCCAGCGACCGAAGGCCGGGATGAATCAGCAGCCCCGCCGGCACCGCCACCGCCGGCACCGCCAGGAAGACCCACCGCCAGCCCAGGTGCTGCACGATCAGGCCGGCAACCGCCGGCCCGACCAGCGACGGTACGACCCACGCCGCCGCAAACGCCGCGAAGATCCGCCGGTGCAGGTCCGGCGGGTACGCCTGCCCGACGATCACGTACAGCGCCACCGAAAGCAGCCCGGAGCCAAAACCCTGCACGACCCGCCCGACGACCAGCGCGCTCATCACGGGGGCGGTCCCGGCGATCAGCAACCCGACCACGAACCAGGCGACGCCGTGCCACATCGGCCCCCTGGGCCCCCGCGCGTCGCACCAGATGCCGGAGACCACCATGGCCAGCACACCGGTGGCGAACGGGCCGCCGAACGCGATCCCGTAGAGCGCCAGCCCGTCCAGGCTGCGCGCGACGGTGGGCATCGCCGTGCCGACCGCCAACGCTTCGAACGCGAGGAGTGAGATCAGCGCGACGCTGCCCACCGTCATCGCGCGCAGTCGGGGTGCGAAGAGTCCCGGTGCGGCGGGTGTGGCGGTGGCGGCTGTGCTCGACATCGACCGAGCATGCGACTTCAACCCTGATTCATGTCAACCGTCCGGTGAACTGGCTCTCGTCAGGCGTCCTGCAGCGCCTCTCCGAGACCGCGCGCCAGTCCGGAAAAATGCTGGTCTGCCAGCACGTGACCAGCGGTGATCACCACAGCTATCGGCCACTCGATGACCTGTAGCGCGGCGAGCACTCCGAGCCCGGCGTAGTAGACGACCTTGTCCGGTGGCGGCACCGCCACCTCACCCAGCATCGGCAGTTGCACCCGCCGGTTGTACATCGTGACGTTCTCGCGTGAACCGTTGAGATGTCGCGTCAGCGTGCTCATGCCGGCCTCCCATGTCCGGTGATGGTCGTCGGGTTCCACGGCCCATCCCGTCCATGCGCCAGCGACGGCGGAAAATTCCGCCACTCAGGGGGCATAACGGATGGCAGGTCGGGAAGCCAGGCCGCCGGACGTGAGTGCGGTGGGAGGGCGACATGACCAAGGTCAGGACGAGCGGCAACAGGGAGCCGGGCCGGCGCCCGTCCAGCCGTACGCCTCGATGACGGCGGCGGGTCGCGCTGCCGGCCGCATCCTGCCGTCCTTCGGCGTGCCGCACCTGGTCGGCGAGGCGTCCCGGTCGGTCAGTTCGGCCGCGGTCCGGCTGGCCCGGACGGCCGGGCTGACGCGGCGTCGGGTCTGGTCCCGGCCGGGCCGACACCACATCGAGGTGCACGGTGTCTGCCAGGACGGTGGCAACCGGCTGGCCCGTCAGGTGGAGGGCGCGCTGGAGAAGATGCCCGGGGTGGCCTGGGCCCGGGTCAACGCACCCTCCGGCCGGGTGGTGGTCGCCGTTCAGACCCCCGAGCCGACGTTGCGGGACCTGATCGCCACCATCGACCGCGTCGAGCGGACCTGCGACCATGAACCCGACCCGGAGATCCCACCCCCGCACCCACCGGAGGAAGGGCCGCGCACTCCGCGCACCCTCGGCGCGCTCGCCTCGGACGCACTGGGCCTGACCATCTCGGCGGCCACCCGGATCCTGCCGTTCGCGCCGCTGCCCGGTGAGGTGGCCGGCCTGCTCTCCGCAGTGGATCTTCAGCCGAAGCTGCACGGGTTCCTCGGCAGACGGCTGCGCTCCGACCCGCGCGCCGACATCCTGTTTCCGCTGGCCGAGGCGGTGGTGCAGGGCTTGACCGGCCGCTGGACGGGCATCGTCCTGGACGGCGCCCAACGGGTCGTGCAGTGGGGTGAGGACCGGGCCCAGCTCTCCGCCTGGGAGAAGGCCGAACCACGGCTGACCGGCGACGCCGAACGGGCCACCGCCCGCTGGCCGGTGATCGAACGTCCGCGGCCGAAGCCGGACGGCCCGGTCGAGCGGTACATCAACCGCATGCTCGCCGCCGGTGCGGCCGCAGGTGCGGCGGCGGTGCCGTTCGCCGGGCCGAAGCGGGCCACCGCGCTGGGACTGTCCGCACTGCCGAAGGCGCCGGGCAGCGGTCGCGAGGGGTACGCGGCCCAGCTTGGTCGGATGCTGGCCCGGCGTGGTGTGATCGCGATGGACCGGAGTGTGCTACGCGAACTGGACCGGATCGACACCCTCGTGCTCGACGCCGCCGTGCTCGGCTCGGACCGGGGCGTCCTGGCCGATCTCGCGCCGGCCCCCGACGCGGACGTCGACCAGGTGGCCGAGCGGGCCTTCGCGTTGTTCGACCCGGACGACCCGTCCGCTTCCCGCACGGCGGACGGCTGGCGGCTCGGGCCGCTGGACCGGATGCCCGCGAACGACCTCGACGACATCCCGGACGCGGCCCGGCTGCGCTCCGCCGGCGGCCAACTCCTCGGGCTCGTCCACGGCGACCGGCTCGCCGCCCTGTTGCGGGTCGAGCCGGAACCCGCGCCCGGCGTCGACGGCCTGCCCTCCGCCGCCCGACATGCCGGCCTGCGGCTGCTCGTCGCCGGCGGGGACGAGCAGCGGTACGGCTTCGCCGACGCGATACTCCCCGGCGGGGACCAGTTGGCCGAGTCGGTACGCGCGTTGCAGCGCGACGGCGCTGTGGTGATGCTGGTTTCCGCGGACCGCAAGGCACTCGGCGCGTCCGACTGCGGTCTCGGGTTCGCCGCACCGGAGGAGCTGCCGCCGTGGGGTGCGCACCTGCTGGTCGGTGCCGACCTGCGGGTGGTGGCGCTGGTGATCGAGGCGACCGGGGTGGCGCGGCGCACGGCTCAGCAGAACATCCGGCTGGCCATGGCCGGCACCGGTCTCGGGGCGCTCGGCGCTTTCACGGCCCCACCGACCCAACTGCCGCACCGGGCGCTCGTCGCTGTCAACGGCGCGGCCGGGCTGGCCTTCGCCAACGGCGTCTGGCAGGCCCGCCGGCTGCACGACCAGTCGGACACCCCGGCGCCCGTGGCAACCGCCTGGCACCTGATGCCGGCCGGCACCGTGCTCGACCACCTGCGCTCCACCCCGGACGGCCTGACCAGCGCCGAGGCGCAGCGCCGAAGCCATGGTTCCGGTGACAACGGCGGCGGCGCCCCCGGAAGTGGTGGGCTGCTGCGTGCCTTCGTGGACGAGTTGTCCAACCCGCTCACGCCGGTGCTGGCCGCCGGGGCGGTGCTCTCCGCGTCGTTCGGCTCACTGGTCGACGCCGCGCTGGTGGGCAGCGTGGTCGGTGGGTCCGCCCTGATCGGCGCGGTGCACGAGCGCAACACGGAGAGGTCGCTGGCGGAGCTGCTGTCGCGGTCGGCGGTGACCGCCCGGGTCCGTCGGGACGGTGCCGAGCAGGTTCTCGCCGCCGAAGACCTCGTCCTCGGGGACGTCATCGCCCTCGAACCGGGCGACTCGGTGCCCGCCGACTGCCGGGTGCTCGAGTCGGTGGGACTGGAGGCCGACGAGTCGTCGCTGACCGGCGAGTCGCTGCCGGTCGCCAAGTCCAACCGACCGGTGGTCGCCGCCGCCATCGCCGACCGACACTCGATGCTCTACGAGGGCACCACAGTCGCCGCCGGGCACGGCACCGCCGTGGTGGTGGCGACCGGCAACGACACCGAGGCTGGGCGCAGCCTGGCGTTGGTGCGCCAGGCACCCCCCACCAGTGGGGTGGAGGCTCGGCTGGGCGCGTTGACCAGCGCCGCCATCCCGTTGGCGGCCGGTTCCGCGGTGGCGGTGGCCGGCGCGGGCCTGCTTCGAGGCGTACCCCTGGCCGAAACGGCGGCGACCGCCGCGAACCTCGCCGTGGCGTCGGTGCCGGAGGGGCTGCCGTTCCTGGTCAGCGCGGCGCAGCTGGCCGCGGCCCGGCGGCTGGCCGAGCACGGCGCGCTGGTCCGCAACCCGCGCACGATCGAGGCGCTGGGCCGGGTGGACGTGCTCTGCTTCGACAAGACCGGCACCCTCACCGAGGGCCAGTTGCTGCTGGCCGGGGTCGGCGACAGCGTCGGCGACCGGTACGCCCCGCTGGATCGGTTGGACGACCGGCTCCGGATGACGCTGGCCGCGGCGCTGCGGGCCACCCCGGCCGCGAAGAACCCGGAGGAGTTGGCGTTGCAGACCGACCGGGCGGTCCGTCGGGGCGCCGGGGAGGCCGGGGTGGTGGAGCAGACTGGCGCCGTCGGGTGGCGGGCCGCCGGAGGGCTGCCGTTCGAGCCGTCCCGCGGCTACCACGCGAGCATCGGACAGACCGATGGTCACCTGTTGTTGAGCGTCAAGGGTGCTCCGGAGACGGTGCTGCCGCGCTGTTCGTCCCGACGCATGGACGGTCGTCAGGAGCCACTGGACGACGCCGGCCGCGCGGAGCTGGAGCGGATGCTCGCCGACCGGGCCGGTGCGGGAAACCGGATCCTGGCCGTCGCGGAGTGCCCGGTGAACGACCCGAAGGTGACCGACTCCGACGTCCGAGGGCTGACCTTCGTGGGCTTCCTGGCCCTGGCGGACGGCGTCCGGGAGAGCGCAGCCCCGGCGGTACGCCGGATCCGGCAGGCCGGGGTGCACACCATCATGATCACTGGTGATCACCCGGCCACCGCCGAGGCGATCGCCGCCACCATCAGTGAACACGACGAGCAGCGGGTGGTGACCGCCGCTGAACTCGACCAGCTGGACGACGACGCGCTCGCCGAACGGTTGGCCAACACCGACGTGGTGGCCCGCTGCACCCCTGCGCACAAGGTGCGGATCATCCAGGCGTTGCAGAAGTGCGGACGGACCGTGGCGATGACCGGTGACGGCGCCAACGACGCCCCGGCGATCCGGCTGGCCGACGTCGGCATCGCCCTGGGCCAACGGGGCACCCCGGCCGCCCGCGCCGCAGCCGACCTGGTGGTCACCGACGACCGGCTGGAAACCATCATCGCCACCCTCATCGAAGGGCGGGCCATGTGGTCGTCGGTGCGGCACGCGCTCAGCATCCTGGTCGGCGGCAACCTCGGCGAGATCGCGTTCAGTGTGCTCACCGCTGCCGCGACCGGCCGTTCCGCGCTCACCGGACGACAACTCCTGCTGGTCAACCTGCTCACCGACCTGGCGCCGGCGCTGGCCATCGCGGTCCGGCCACCCGCG
This sequence comes from Micromonospora sp. NPDC047753, assembly GCF_040642735.1. NCBI lineage: Bacteria > Bacillati > Actinomycetota > Actinomycetes > Micromonosporales > Micromonosporaceae > Micromonospora > Micromonospora sp. NPDC047753. The sequence continues at coordinate 12,355 of NZ_JBEYSL010000130.1, forward strand.
TCGGACCGGACCGACGCGCTACTCAAGGAGGGTCCGGACACGGCACTCGGCGAGAGCCTGACCAGGGAGATCGGCCTGCGGGCGGCAGCCACCACGCTGGGCGCCACCGCAGGCTGGACGTTGGCCCGCTGCACCGGACGCCGCCAGCGGGCCGGCACCGTCGCCCTGGTCTCCCTGGTCGGCACCCAACTCGGGCAGACCATCCTGGCCGGCGGCACCAGCCCGACCGTGCTGGCCTCCACGGTGGCGTCACTGGGCGTCCTGGTCGTGGTGGTGCAGACCCCGGGGGTGAGCCAGTTTTTCGGCTGCACCCCGCTCGGGCCGGTGGGCTGGACCATCGGGGCCGGATCGGCGCTCGGCGCGACCTTCGCCAACGGCGCGCTCACCAAGCTGGTGGAGCATGTGCCGCCGGCCCGACCTCACCCCACCACTGCGGACGGCGACGGCGCGAGCGGTTCCAGGGGCTGAGCATCGGGCGTTGCGCTCGGGCGGCGTTGCGGTCGGTGACGGGGCGGCCGGCGAAAGGACCTGCCGCCCCCGTTCTTCAATCGAAGGGCTTGGGGAGCGGAACCTCCCCGCTCATCGCCTTCTCCGCCAATTCCGTTCGCTCCGGGTGGAGCATGCTCTCGCCCAACGGGTGGCGAGGCGTGTTGATGCACTGTTGGCCGCTCTGGGCACTACAGACCGGACACCAGAGGAAGAGGCCGCCAGACGGCACCAGCGCGACGCCCTGAGCAAGAGCCGACTTGCCGATCTTGACGATGGCCTCATACAGGCTGTTGTCCCGGTGGCGTGCCGCTGCGGCGGCCGCCTCCCGCATCCCGGCCCAGAACTGTTCGGTCGCATCCGGCTCGTCGATATTGATCTGCACATTCGAAGATGCCCGTCCTCGAGTGGCCCAAACCCTCATCAAACCGTCACTGGGATCCCATTCGTGGTCCATAAATCAGCCGACCCCTGACCCACTCGCAGGCTCTGGCCGGCCCGTCAGCGGCGCCGGGAGGTGAGCCGCATGCCGACGGTTCACCGGGGTACCGAAGCGGCAGGAGGTGGGCGCGATCGGAAGTCCACAACGGAGCTCTGCCCTATAGCAACCGATCACCCATCGCTGTAACGTGTGTACTCGTAGCGACGGATCCCCCGACCGTCTGACTCGAGGTCACGGCATGCCGCCCTTTCCTTCGGCGCTCAGCGAAACTCCTCTCTTCGCGAAACAATGGACGCTCACCGACGCGGACAATGCGTGGTTGACGTTGACCGATCCGAGCGGTGCGGAACGCCGGATCCTCGACTGCGTGAGCACTTACGGCGCTGTCAACTTCGGACATCGCAACCCGGAGATCAACCCGTTCGGCGCTGCCCGCGCCGACCTCGCACCGTACTTTCAACCGGCCGAGGGCGAGCTGTTCGCGCAATGGTTGCGTGATCGCCTGGACCTCCCGGAGCACCGCGCGCTCTACCAGATCGGCGGCAGCTTCGCGGTCTCCACGGCGATCGCGTTGGCGCAGCATCGCCGGCCCGGAACCGTGGTGGTGGTCCGCGGTGGGTACCACGGCCTCGGTGTCGACACCGTCGCGATGTCCGAGTCCCGGCCGGGCGTCCTGCAGCACACCGATTTTGTCAGCGACCTCGAGGCACGAATCCTGACGATCAGGCCGGGTGAGGTGCCGACGGACTGGCGCGGGATCTCCGCTTTCCTTTACGAGCCGGTGCAGGGTGCGAACGGTTACGTGCCTCTGGATGTCGACTGGCTGCGCGAGTGCGCCACATCCGCTGCCCAGGCCGGCGTGACGGTGATCGCCGACGAGATCCAGGCAGGCTTCTATCGACACGGATCGCTCAGCCCGTCGATGGCCCTGTCGCTGCACCCGGACATCCTGCTCTTCGGCAAGTCGATGACGAACGGGCTCTTCCCGCTCTCGGTGATCTTCTATGACCGCAGGTTCGAGGAGACCTTCCCCGGCCGCCACGCGCTCATGCACACCTTTCAGACCAGTGCGCTCGGCATGTACGCCGCCTGGGCGGTGGCCCGCTACCTGGATCGGGTTCCGCAGACCGAGCCGGTCGCCAGGATCGCCGCCCAGCTCGACGTCGCCGCGGGCCGCCTCGCCGACCGTCCCGGTGCCTCTCCGGTGTTCCGCGTCGGACCGGTACTGAGCTTCGCCATGCCGGACAAGTACGCGGTCGAG
>NZ_JBEYSL010000131.1:0-14474 GCF_040642735.1 Micromonospora sp. NPDC047753
CCTTGCTGTCGCGCAGGGCGACCGCCGACGGGCCGGCGGCCAGTGGGGCGACCTCCACGCAGTTGGAGGTCTGACTGCGTGTGCTGGTACGCCACCCCTTCGACCGGCTCGTCGACTGGGTGGCGCAGTGGCACGCGCAGGCTGCCGGCCCGATCGGGCTGACCATGCAGCACGGGCACACGACCGCGCCCCAGCTCAGCGGCGCGGTGCCGTTCCTCGGCCACGACGCGTTGCAACAGGCGATGATCGACGCGGATCTGGTGGTCTGCCACGGTGGCCCGGCGACCATCCTGGAGGCCCGCCGGCACGGCCACCTGCCCATCGTGGTGCCCCGCGACCCGGCTCGCGGTGAGCACGTCGACAACCACCAGCTCCTCTTCGCCCGCCGGCTCGGCGCCGCCGGACTGGTGGCGCTCTGCGAGACCAGGGAAGCCCTGCACGACGCGTTGGCCGCCGGGCTGGCCGACCCGTCCCGGTACGCGGTGGCCGCCGACCCGGAGGCACACGAGGCACGACGGGCGGCGGTGGCCCGGGTCGGGCAGATCGTCGACGACCTGGTGGCCCGTTCGACCCCGCGCCCATCCCGGTGGCGGGCCTGGTCCCGGCCGCGCCCGGGTACGGAGGAGATTCGATGACCCAGCAGCCGACCGTCAGCGTCGTGGTGCCCACCCGGGACCGCCCCGAGCTGCTGCGGGCCGCGGTGCGCGCGATCCTGGCACAGGAGCACCCGGCCCTGATCGAGGTCGTCGTGGTGTTCGACCAGTCCGTGCCGGACGAGTCGCTGACCGAGCTGGGGAGCGGCCCGGCCCGCGTGGTGCGGGTGATCCGCAACACCCGTACCCCCGGGTTGGCCGGTGCGCGCAACAGCGGCACCCTCGCCGCCGAGGGTGAGCTTGTCGCCTTCTGTGACGACGACGACGAGTGGCTGCCCGGCAAACTGGCCGCCCAGGTCGACGCGCTGGCCGGCGACCCGGCCGCCGAGTTCGTCTGCTGCGGCATCCGGGTCAACTACGACGGGCACACCGTCGACCGGGTGCTCGACAAGGACCGCATCACCCTGGACGACCTGCTCCGCGATCGGATGACGGAGCTGCACCCGTCGACCTTCCTGATCCGCGCCACCGCCTTGCGCGACGGGTTCGGGCTGGTCGACGAGGAGATTCCGGGCAGCTACGCGGAGGACTACGAGTTCCTGCTGCGGGCCGCGCGCAGCGCACCTCTGATCAACCTGCGGACGCCGTCGGTGCTGGTCCGCTGGCACAAGCGCTCGTACTTCGCGCAGCGGTGGGACACCATCTCCGAGGCGTTGCAGTGGTTGCTCCAGCGCTACCCGGAGTTCGCCAGTCAACCGGCCGGCGAGGCCCGTGTCGCCGGGCAGATCGCGTTCGCCCAGGCCGCCTCCGGCGACCGCCGGGGCGCGCTGCGCTGGGCCCGGCGCACCCTGCGGAGCAACCCCCGCGAGCCGCGCGCCTACCTGGCCCTCGCCGTCGCAGGTCGGGTGGTCCGGGCCGACGCGGTGCTGCGCACCCTGCACAAGCGCGGTCGGGGGATCTGAGCCACCGTCGCGTCGCGTCGCGCGACGCGACGCGCGTCGCGTCGCAGTGGCGGGTGCAGAGCAAACGCCGTCCGTGGGTGCGTCGCGGGTTGCCGCGGCGGCGGGTCCAGAGCAACGGATGTCCTGTTCAGCGGGCGGCGGCGTCCGCTGGGCGGGACGCCCCGGGGAGCGCGCCGCGTCGGTGGCCCGCCGTGACAGACTGACCGCTGTGTTGCGCTGGCTGACTGCAGGTGAATCGCACGGTCCCGCCCTCGTCGCGATGTTGGAGGGGGTGCCGGCCGGCATCGAGGTGACCACCACCGAGATCGCTGACGAGCTGGCCCGTCGACGGCTGGGCTACGGGCGGGGTGCCCGGATGTCGTTCGAGCGGGACGAGGTCGAGCTGCTCGGCGGCCTGCGGCACGGCGTGACCCTCGGCAGCCCGGTGGCGATCAGGGTCGGCAACTCCGAGTGGCCGAAGTGGCAGACCGTGATGGCCGCCGACCCGGTCGACCCCGACGAGCTGGCCCGGCAGGCCCGCAACGCCCCGCTGACCCGCCCCCGGCCGGGCCACGCCGACCTGGCCGGCATGCAGAAGTACGGCCACACCGACGCCCGGCCGATCCTGGAGCGCGCCAGCGCACGGGAGACCGCCGCCCGGGTGGCTGTCGGCACGGTGGCCAAGGCGCTGATCCGTCAGGCGCTCGGGATCGAGATCGTCTCGCACGTCGTCGAGCTGGGCCCGGTGGCCGCGAAGCCCGGGCTGCGTCCCACGCCGTCCGACGCCGCGCGCATCGACGCCGACCCGCTGCGCTGCCTCGACCCGGAGGCCAGCGCCCTGATGGTCGCCGAGGTCGATGCCGCGAAGAAGGCCGCCGACACCCTCGGTGGCGTGGTCGAGGTGCTGGCGTACGGGGTGCCACCAGGGCTGGGCAGCCACGTGCAGTGGGACCGCAAGCTCGACGCCCGGCTGGCCACCGCGCTGATGTCCATTCAGGCGATCAAGGGCGTGGAGATCGGCGACGGCTGGCAGCAGGCCCGGTCCCGTGGCTCGGAGGCGCACGACGAGATCATTCCGTCGGCCACCGGTGTCCGCCGGGTCACCGACCGGGCCGGTGGGCTGGAGGGTGGCATCACCACCGGCGAGCCGCTGCGGGTCCGCGCCGCGATGAAGCCGATCTCCTCGCTGAACCGGGCCCTCTCCACTGTGGACGTCACCACCGGTGAGCCGGCCACCGCGATCAACCAGCGTTCCGACGTCTGCGCGGTGCCCGCAGCGGCGGTGGTCGCCGAGGCGATGGTGGCGCTGGTGCTGGCCGAGGCGGCCACCGAGAAGTTCGGTGGAGACTCGATCGCCGAGATCCGCCGCAACCTGGCCGGGTACCTCGACGCGCTGGTCATCCGCTGATGGCACCGGTCGTCGTGCTGGTCGGTGCCCCCGGCTGCGGCAAGACCACTGTCGGCCGGGCGCTCGCCGCCACCCTCGGCGTGGAGTTCCGCGACACCGACACCGACATCGAGCAGATGGCCGGGAAGCCGATCCCGGAGATCTTCATCGACGAGGGTGAGGCGCACTTCCGTACCTTGGAACGGGCCGCCGTGGCCGCGGCGCTGGCCGGCGGCACCGGCGTGCTCGCCCTCGGCGGCGGCGCGGTGCTGGCCGAGGAGACCCGGGCGGCCCTGATCGGGCACCGGGTGGTGCACCTCTCGGTCGAGTTGCCTGACGCGGTCAAGCGGGTCGGGCTCGGCGCCGGTCGGCCGCTGCTGGCGATCAACCCACGGGCCACCCTCAAGCACCTGTTGGACCAGCGCCGGCCGCTCTACGCCGAGGTCGCCACCGAGACGGTGGTCACCGACGGCCGGGCCCCGGCGCAGGTCGTCGCGGACGTCGCCGCCCTGCTCCCGCGCTGACGTCCCCCCCCGCCCCCCCGCCCCCGCGCCCCCCGCCCCCGCGCCGCCCCTTGCGCCGATCTTGCACTTGCTGCTCCGACGTAAGGAGCATTCACCGCATTTCGGCAACAGGAAGTGCAAGATCGGCGCAGGAGGGGTGGGGCGCGGGGCGTGGGGCGCGGGGCGCGGGGTGGGGTGGGGTGGGGAGGCAGGGGTCAGGTTTGGGCTATCAGGTCCAGGACGTCGGACAGGGCTTTCGGCTCGCTGAGCATCGGCCAGTGCCCGGTGGGCAACTCGTGCAGCTGGCCGTCGGCCAGGCCGGTGAAGAACGGATGCTCCTGTTGGATCATCTGCCGCACCACACCGAGCGGGAAGGTGCTGGCGACCAGCGCGGTCGGAACGGGGTGCCCGCCGGTGCGTCGGACCGGGTCGGTGGCGGCCCGCAGCGGCTGCGGGGTGGCCCGGTCACGCAGCAGCGCGAGCGTCGGCTCGTCCAGGCCGGCCAGGTTCGTCGGGTCGGCGGCCGGGTCCCAGGCCGGCGGCGGCAGCAGGTGCCCGGTGCCGATCGCTTCGCGTAGCCGCTGCTGCTCCTCCGGCGGCAGCGTGTCGAACTGTGCCGTGCCGTCCGGCAGCGGCCCACTCTCCACGTAGACGACCCGGGCGATCCGGTCCGGGATGCGGTCCACCGCCTGGGCGACCGGCATCCCGCCGCCGGAGTGCCCGACCAGCAGTACGTCGCGCAGGTCCTCGACCTCGATCAGTCGGACGATGTCGGTGGTGTGCGTGTCCAGGCCGACCTCCGGCCCGGCGAGGTGGTCGCGTTCGGCCACCCCGGTGAGCGTCATCGGATAGACCTCGTGCCCCTGCGACCGCAGCGCGGCGGTCACGTCCCGCCACGCCCAGGCACCCAACCAGAATCCCGGCACCAGCACGAATGTCGCCATCTGTGGCTCCTTTCCTCGGTTACCGACAGACCGTACGATCTATTCCGGACAGGATCCGCCCGGTTTGAAGGAGTGGCCCGTGTCACATCCCGCAGCGCGGGTGCTGGCCCTGCTCGAACTCCTGCAGACCCGGCACCGGTCGACGGCCGCCGAACTCGCCGGCCACCTCGGGGTGGACGAGCGGACGGTGCGCCGGTACGCGACCACGCTCGTCGAGCTGGGCATTCCCGTCACCGCCGACCGGGGCCGCCACGGCGGCTACCGGCTGCACCCCGGTTACAAGCTGCCGCCGCTGATGCTCACCGACGACGAGGCGGTGGCCGTGCTGCTCGGCCTCGTCGTCGCCGAACGGGTCGGGCTCGCCACCGAGCAGCCGGCCACCGCCGCCGCGCTGGCGAAGATCCGCCGGGTGTTGCCGGCCGCGCTCGCCGACCGGCTCGCCGCCGTCCAGGAGCACCTGGGCTTCACCCTGCGCCGCCCGGAGGCGGAGCGCGGGCCGGCGTCCGGCACCCTGCTCGCGCTGGCCTCGGCCGCCCGGCACCGGCAGCGGGTGGCGCTGGACTACCGCTCCTGGCGGGGCGAGCGGTCGCAGCGCGAACTCGACCCGTACGGGCTCGTCTTCCACGCCGGCCGTTGGTATGTCACCGGCCACGACCATCGACGCGGGGAGATTCGGACCTTCCGACTGGACCGGATCGGCGCGGTGACGCCCGGCGTGGCGACGTTCACGGTGCCCGACGGCTTCGAGGCGGTGGCCTGGGTGACCCGGTCGCTGGCCGGCGTGCCGTACCGGCATGAGGTGGAGGTCGTGCTGGAGACCGACCTGGTCGCCGCCCGCCGCCGCATCCCGCCCAGCGTGGCCGAGTTGACCGCCACCACCGACGGGGTGCTGCTGCGGGCCCGAGCGGAGAGCCTGCCCGGGATGGCGGCGCTGCTCGCCGGGCTGGGCTGTCCGTTCACCGTGCGGCACCCGGACGCGCTACGCGCCGCGGTGGCCGAGCACGCCCGCCGGTTGGCTGACTGGGCCGCTCGGCCAGCAGGTGGACAGCCGCCCTCCCCGCGCCGCCCGCTGGACTAGGCTGCCGGCGATGGACGAGGTGACCCGAATTCCGGTCGGCGGCGAGCGGCCGTACGACGTCTTGGTGGGACGTGACCTGCTGGGTGCGCTGCCTGGCCTACTGCCCGGCGCGACCCGGGTGGCGGTGTTGCACGCGCCTCCGCTCAAGGCCCTCGCGGACGCGCTCGGCGAACGCCTGCGCGCCGCCGGCGTCGAGCCACTGCCGATCGAGGTGCCCGACGCCGAGTCGGGGAAGCACGTCGAGGTGGCCGCCGCCTGTTGGGACCGGCTCGGAGCGGCGGGCTTCACCCGTACCGACGCGGTGGTCGGGGTGGGCGGCGGCGCGGTGACCGACCTGGCCGGCTTCGTCGCGGCCTGCTGGTTGCGGGGTGTGCGCTGGGTGCCGGTGGCGACCTCGCTGCTGGGCATGGTGGATGCCGCGGTGGGCGGCAAGACGGGCATCAACACGGCCGCCGGCAAGAACCTGGTGGGCGCGTTCCACCCGCCGGTCGGGGTGTTGGCGGACCTGGCCACTCTGGACAGCCTGCCCGCTGTCGACCTGGCGGCCGGGCTGGCCGAGGTCGTCAAGTGCGGGTTCATCGCCGACCCGACGATCCTGGATCTCATCGAGAACGACCCGGAGGCCGCCACCGACCCCCGTGGGCCGGTGAGCCGGGAGCTGATCGAGCGGGCCATCCGGGTCAAGGCCGACGTGGTCGCCGGCGACCTGCGCGAGTCGGGCCTGCGGGAGGTGCTCAACTACGGTCACACCCTTGCCCACGCCATCGAGCAGAACGAGGGTTACCGCTGGCGGCACGGCCACGCCGTCGCTGTCGGTCTGGTGTACGCGGCCACCCTGGCCCGGCTCGCCGGGCGGTTGGACGCGCCGACCGCCGACCGACACCGGATCACGCTGAGCGCGCTGGGCCTGCCGGTGAGCTACCCGGCCGATGCCTGGCCGAAGCTGCTACCCACGATGCGGGTGGACAAGAAGGCCCGGGGCAGTCGACTGCGCTTCGTGGTGCTCGACGGGCTGGCCCGCCCGGCGATGTTGGAGGGCCCCGACGACGCGTTGCTGGAGGCTGCCTACCGGGAGGTGGCAACCCCGTGAGCGCGACTGAGCCGGGTCAGCGGGCCCCACAGAAGCGAACGACAGAGAAGGTCTACGTTCTGAACGGGCCGAACCTGGGCCGGCTGGGCACCCGCGAGCCCGACGTGTACGGCGCGACCAGATATGCGGACCTGGTGGCGCTCTGCGAGAGCACGGGTCGGGAGCTGGGGCTGGCGGTGACGGTCCGGCAGACCGACGCGGAGCACGAGCTGCTCGGCTGGCTGCACGCGGCGGCCGACGAGGGCGCCGCTGTGGTGCTCAACCCGGCAGCCTGGTCGCACTACTCGTACGCGGTGCGGGACGCCTGCGCCATGCTGCGCGGGCCGCTGGTGGAGGTGCACATCTCCAACATCCATACCCGTGAGGAGTTCCGGCACCACTCGGTGGTCTCGGCGGTGGCGACCGGGGTGATCTGCGGTCTCGGTATCGACGGCTATCGTCTCGCTCTGCACCATCTGGCCACCCGCTGAGGGCCCTCCGACTGGGCGCTCCGAACGGGGGGCCGTCCGATTCGACGCAGCTTGTAGACTTGCCAGGTCTGTCCGCCAATTGATGATCAAGGCAGGAAATGGCCTCCACCAACGACCTCAAAAACGGCCTGGTACTCAACCTTGACGGCGAGCTCTGGGCCGTCGTCGAGTTCCAGCACGTCAAGCCCGGTAAGGGTGGTGCCTTCGTGCGCACCACGCTGAAGAACGTGCTGTCCGGGAAGGTGGTCGACAAGACCTTCAACGCGGGCACCAAGGTCGAAACCGCGACCGTTGACAAGCGCACGATGCAGTACCTCTACGCCGACGGTGAGGACTTCGTCTTCATGGATCTGGAGACCTTCGACCAGATCACCGTGCCCGGTGGCACCGTCGGTGAGGCAGCCAACTACCTGCTGCCCGAGGCGGAGGCGACCATCGCCCAGCACGAGGGTGTGCCGCTCTACATCGAGCTGCCCACCAGCGTCGTGCTGGAGGTCACCTACACCGAGCCGGGCCTGCAGGGCGACCGTTCGACCGGCGGCACCAAGCCGGCGACTGTGGAGACCGGCGCCACCGTGCCGGTTCCGCTGTTCATCACCACCGGCGAGAAGATCAAGGTCGACACCCGCGACGGCCGTTACCTCGGCCGCGCCTGATGGCTGAGGGTTCCAAGCAGCAGATGCCGGCGCGCCGCAAGGCGCGCAAGCGGGCGCTGGATGTCCTTTACGAGGCCGACCTGCGGGACAAGCCTCCGGTGGAGGTGCTCGCCGGCTACGTGCAGCGGATCGAGCAGCCCCGGCCGGAGCACCTCGGCTACGCGGTGGGTCTGGTCGAGGGGGTTGCCGAGCACCTCAACCGGATCGACGAGCTGATCGCCAGCTACGCCGAGGGTTGGACGCTGGAGCGGATGCCGGTCGTCGACCGTAATCTGGCCCGGATCGCCGTCTACGAGTTGCTCTACGTCGACGAGATCGACGACGCGGTGGCGATCAGCGAGGCCGTCGAGCTGGCTCGGCAGATGTCGACGGACGATTCGCCGCGCTTCCTCAACGGGGTGCTCGGCCGGATCGCCGAGTACGCCACCCGCTGAGCGTCCGCACCGGACACCGCTGATCCGAAAGGGCCCGTGCCAGCCGGCACGGGCCCTTTCGGTGGAGCGGCAGATCAGGTGGAGCGGCAGATCAGGAGGCGAAGAACGCCCGGGGGTCGGCCACCAGCACGCCGTGCTCGGTGAGCCGCTCGATCAGGCCCGACGGTGAGGCGTCGTAGACGATCGCGAGGGCCCGCAGGTCGTCGGCGCGGATGGAGAGCACCCGGCCGTTGTAGTCGCCGCGCTGCTGCTGGATGGCGCGGGCGTAGCGGGCGACGTAGGCCAGGTCCTCGGAGGCCTCGTCGTAGAGCCGCTCCAGGTCCAGGACAATCTTGCTGGTGGGCTCGTGGCGGACGCCACTGCCGTCAGGCAGCAGCTCCGAGACGGGTACGCGGTAGAACTCGGCCAACTCGGCCAGACGGGACACCGTCACGGCCCGGTCGCCACGCTCGTAAGAGCCGACCACCACGGCCTTCCACCGCCCGTTCGACTTCTCCTCCACACCCTGCAGGGAGAGACCCTGCTGCTGGCGGATGGAGCGCAGGCGGGCGCCCAGAGACTTGGCGTATTCAGAGGGCATTCGGACACTCCCAGTGCTGCTCGGGGTTCTCCCGTCGATCGCTACGGAGCGTGACGGTACGGGGAATGCGACACGTGGTCAAGTGGTCGTGCCCCTACCGTTGCGGAGCGTCCGGGGAGTTTTCTCCTTTTCCGGTACCTGACCCGGTGGTCAGTGGCCGCCGGCCATCACCCCGGTGACCACTGGTAACGTGGCGGAAGCCCCGGTCCAGGTCCGCTGTGCGGTCCGGCCTGAGGTGCCCGACATCCTTTAACGACCCGTCCCGTGAGGCGGGGAAGGAGGTCCGCCGTGGCGTACCCACCGGCTGCCCGCTCGTCACCACCGCAACAACCCTCGGTGAAGGTGATCCTCGCCAGCGCCGACGTGCAACGCGTGGTCGACCGCATCGCCCACCAGATCCTGGAGAAGACCCAGGGCGCCGCCAACACGGTGCTGCTGGGGATTCCCACCCGGGGTACCCCCCTCGCCCGGCGGCTCGCCGACCGGATCAGCACCTTCGAGGACGTCGCCGTCCCGGTCGGTGTGCTCGACATCACTCTGTACCGCGACGACCTCCGTCGGCACGCCACCCGCGCGGTGGGTCCGACCGAGCTGCCCCCCGGCGGGATCGACGGCAAACGGGTCATCCTGGTCGACGACGTGCTCTTCTCCGGCCGCACCGTCCGGGCCGCGCTCGACGCGCTCAACGACGTGGGCCGCCCCGCCTCGGTCCAGCTCGCCGTCCTGGTCGACCGGGGCCACCGGGAGTTGCCGATCCGCGCCGACTACGTCGGCAAGAACATCCCGACCTCGCTCGCCGAGAGCGTCAAGGTGACGCTCGCCGAGATCGACGGGACGGACGAGGTCAAGCTGTACGGGGGAACTGCCTCATGATCAAGCACCTGCTCTCCGGCGGGGACCTGGACGCCGACACCGCCACCGAGATCCTGGACACCGCCGCCGAGATGGCCACCGTCGCCGGCCGGGAGATCAAGAAGCTTCCCGCGCTGCGCGGACGGACCGTGGTGAACCTCTTCTACGAGGACTCCACGCGTACCCGGATCTCCTTCGAGGCGGCGGCGAAGCGACTCAGCGCCGACGTGATCAACTTTTCCGCGAAGGGGTCCAGCGTCACCAAGGGTGAGAGCCTGAAGGACACCGCGTTGACCCTGCAGGCCATGGGCGCGGACGCCGTCGTCGTCCGACACCCCGCCTCCGGCGCGCCGCACCGCCTGGCCAACTGGGTGGACGGGTCGGTCGTCAACGCCGGCGACGGCACTCACGAGCACCCCACCCAGGCGCTGCTGGACGCGTACACCATGCGGGCCCGGCTGGGCCGGCTCGCCGGCCTGTCGGTCGCGGTGGTCGGGGACGTGCTGCACTCCCGGGTGGCCCGCTCCAACGTGCTGCTGCTCTCCACCCTCGGCGCCAAGGTCACCCTGGTCGGTCCGCCGACCCTCATCCCGGTCGACATCGCGGGCGCCCTCGCGCCCGGCACCAACGTCTCCTACGACCTGGACTCCGTCCTGCCGAACGTGGACGTGGTGATGATGCTGCGCGTGCAGCGGGAGCGGATGAACGACTCCTACTTCCCCTCCGCGCGCGAGTACGCCCGCCGCTACGGTCTGGACGGGCCCCGGATGCGCCGGCTGCCCGAGCACGCGATCGTCATGCACCCCGGCCCGATGAACCGGGGGATGGAGATCACCCCCGAGGTCGCCGACTCACCCCGCTCCACCATCGTCGAACAGGTCACCAACGGGGTCTCCGTGCGGATGGCTGTCCTTTACCTGCTGCTCGGAGGGAACAACCGGTGAGCGCGTACCTGATCACCAGCGTGAGTGTCGTCGGCGCCGCGCCGACCGACCTGCTGATCCGCGACGGCGTGATCGCCGAGGTCGGCCCCGGCCTGACCGCGCCGGACGCCACAGTCGTCGACGGCACCGGCCTGGTCGCCCTGCCCGGTCTCGTCGACCTGCACACCCACCTGCGCGAGCCCGGCCGGGAGGACGCCGAGACCGTCGAGTCCGGTTCCCGGGCGGCGGCGCTGGGCGGCTACACGGCGGTCTGCGCGATGGCCAACACCTCCCCGGTGGCGGACACCGCCGGCGTGGTCGAGCAGGTCTGGCGGCTCGGCCGCGAGGCCGGTCTGGTCGACGTGCAGCCGATCGGCGCGGTCACCGTCGGGCTGGCCGGCGAGCGACTGGCCGAGCTGGGCGCGATGGCGGACTCGGCGGCCCGGGTGCGGATCTTCTCCGACGACGGGCACTGCGTCGCCGACCCGAAGTTGATGCGCCGAGCACTGGAGTACGTCAAGGCGTTCGACGGGATCATCGCCCAGCACGCCGAGGAGCCCCGGCTCACCGAGGGCGCCCAGATGCACGAGGGTGAGGTCTCCACCCGGCTCGGCCTGATCGGTTGGCCGGCGGTCGCCGAGGAGGCGATCATCGCCCGGGACGTGCTGCTCGCCGAGCACGTGGGCAGCCGACTGCACGTCTGCCACGTCTCCACCGCCGGCAGCGTCGAGGTGCTGCGCCAGGCGAAGGCCCGCGGGGTACGCGTGACGGCCGAGGTGACCCCGCATCACCTGCTGCTCACCGACGAACGGGCGGAAAGCTACGACCCGGTCTACAAGGTGAACCCGCCGCTGCGCACCGCCGCGGACATTGCCGCGCTGCGCGCCGCCCTCGCCGACGGGGTGATCGACGTGATCGCCACCGACCACGCGCCGCACGCCGTGGAGGACAAGGAGTGCGAGTGGGCGTACGCCCGACCGGGGATGCTCGGTCTGGAGACGGCCCTCTCCATCGCGCTGGACGTGCTCGGCCCCGAGTGGGACCTGATCGCCGAGCGGATGTCGCGCACCCCCGCACGGATCGCCGGCCTCACCGGGCACGGCGTCGACCCCGCGCCGGGTGTGCCGGCCAACCTGACCCTGATCGACCCGGCCGCCCACCGCACCATCGATCCGGCGGAGCTGGCCAGTCGCAGTCGCAACACCCCGTACGCCCGCATGACGCTGCCAGGTCGCATCGTGGCGACCTTCCTGCGTGGCGAGCCGACGGTCCTGGACGGAAAGGCTGTCAAGTAATGGTCAAGCGCAGACCCGCAATGCTGGTGCTGGAGGACGGGCGTACGTTCCCCGGCGAGGCGTACGGCAGCGTCGGAGAGACCTTCGGCGAGGCGGTCTTCAACACCGGCATGACCGGTTACCAGGAGACCCTCACCGACCCGTCGTACCACCGTCAGGTGGTGGTGCAGACCGCGCCGCACATCGGCAACACCGGTGTCAACGGCGAGGACGACGAGTCCGGTCGGATCTGGGTGGCCGGCTACGTCGTGCGCGACCCGGCCCGGATCGGCTCGAACTGGCGGGCCACCGGTGGTCTCGAGGACCGTCTCGCCACCGAGGGTGTGGTGGGCATCAGTGGCGTGGACACCCGGGCGCTGACCCGGCACCTGCGCGAGCGGGGCGCCATGCGGGTGGGCATCTCCAGCATCGACAACGACCCGCAGAGCCTGCTGGCCCGGGTCCGTCAGGCGCCGCAGATGGTCGGCGCGGACCTGTCCGCCGAGGTGAGCACCGTCGAGCCGTACGTCGTCGAGGCCCTGGGCGAGCACCGGTTCACGGTGGCCGCGCTGGACCTGGGCATCAAGCGCAACGTGCCGCGTCGGCTGGCCACCCGGGGGGTGACCACCCACGTGCTGCCGGCGTCGTCGAGCATCGACCAGATGCTCGCCACCGGCGCCGACGCGATCTTCCTGTCGCCCGGTCCGGGCGACCCGGCCACCGCCGACGCCCCGGTGGAGCTGGCCCGGGAGGCGCTGCGGCGCGAGGTGCCGCTGTTCGGCATCTGCTTCGGCAGCCAGATCCTCGGTCGGGCGCTCGGCTTCGGCACCTACAAGCTGGGCTACGGCCACCGGGGGATCAACCAGCCGGTGCTCGACCGGGTCACCGGCAAGGTCGAGGTGACCAGCCACAATCACGGCTTCGCGGTCAAGGTGCCGGGCGCGGGTGCTGGCGCTGTCGTCCCCGACCAGGTGATCGACACCGACTTCGGCGGCGTACGGGTGTCGCACGTCTGCCTCAATGACAACGTGGTCGAGGGGCTGCGGGCAGTGGACCTGCCCGCGTTCACCGTCCAGTACCACCCGGAGGCGGCGGCCGGTCCGCACGACGCGGACTACCTCTTCGACCGATTCGCCGAACTGATCGAGGGCCGTGCCCTCGACCAGCGGCCCAGTGAAGGCCGGACCCACAGCAAGGGGCGTAGCAATGCCTAAGCGGACCGATCTCCAGCACATCCTCGTGATCGGCTCCGGGCCGATCGTCATCGGGCAGGCCTGCGAGTTCGACTACTCGGGCACCCAGGCGTGCCGGGTGCTGCGCAGCGAGGGGATCCGGGTCAGCCTGGTCAACTCCAACCCGGCCACGATCATGACGGACCCGGAGTTCGCCGACGCCACGTACGTCGAGCCGATCACCCCGGAGTTCGTGGAGCTGGTCATCGCCAAGGAGCGCCCGGATGCGATCCTCGCGACCCTCGGCGGGCAGACCGCGCTGAACACGGCCGTCGCCCTGCACGAGGCCGGCGTCCTGGAGAAGTACGGCGTGGAGCTGATCGGCGCGAACATCGACGCCATCAACCGGGGCGAGGACCGGCAGCTGTTCAAGGAGATTGTGGCGAAGGCCGGCGTACGGCTGGGCGTCGACGACCCGACCGCCCTGGTGCCCCGCTCGCGGGTCTGCCACTCGATGGACGAGGTCGAGGCGACAGTCGCCGAGCTGGGCCTGCCGGTGGTGATCCGGCCGTCGTTCACCATGGGTGGCCTGGGTTCCGGCATGGCGCACACCCCGGAGGACCTGGCCCGCATCGCCGGCGACGGCCTGTCCGCCAGCCCGGTGCACGAGGTGCTCATCGAGGAGAGCGTGCTCGGTTGGAAGGAGTACGAGCTCGAGCTGATGCGCGACCGGCACGACAACGTGGTGGTGGTCTGCTCGATCGAGAACATCGACCCGATGGGCGTGCACACCGGCGACAGCGTCACAGTGGCCCCGGCCATGACGCTCACCGACCGGGAGTACCAGCACCTGCGTGACCTGGGCATCGCCGTGCTGCGCGAGGTCGGTGTGGACACCGGCGGCTGCAACATCCAGTTCGCGGTCAACCCGGTCGACGGCCGGATCGTCGTCATCGAGATGAACCCCCGGGTGTCGCGGTCCTCGGCGCTGGCCTCCAAGGCGACCGGTTTCCCGATCGCGAAGATCGCCGCGAAGCTGGCCATCGGCTACACCCTCGACGAGATCCCGAACGACATCACCCTGAAGACCCCGGCGGCGTTCGAGCCGACCCTGGACTACGTGGTGGTGAAGATCCCCCGGTTCGCGTTCGAGAAGTTCCCCGGCGCGGACCCGGAGCTGACCACCACGATGAAGTCGGTGGGCGAGGCGATGAGCCTCGGACGCAACTTCACCGAGGCGCTGAACAAGGCGATGCGCTCGATGGAAACCAAGTCGGCCGGTTTCTGGAGTGTGCCGGACCCTGCCGGCGTCACCCTGGCCGACACCCTCGCGGCGCTGCGGATCCCGCACGACGGCCGGCTGTACACGGTGGAGCGGGCGCTGCGGCTCGGGGCGTCGATCGCCGAGGTGGCCGAGGCGTCCGGCGGGATCGACCCGTGGTTCCTGGACCAGATCGCCGCGCTGATCGAGCTGCGCGCCGAGATCGTCGACGCGCCGGTGCTCGACGCCGACCTGCTGCGTCGTGCCAAGCGGGCCGGTCTGTCCGACCGGCAGCTCGCCGCGCTGCGCCCGGAGC
>NZ_JBEYSL010000132.1:0-14448 GCF_040642735.1 Micromonospora sp. NPDC047753
GGCCCAGCGTCGCAGTGCACCCGGCCCGAAGGCCGCCGTGGGCATGGAGGCGCGGGGACAGCATGGGACGACACGTGCACCCAACTAGTCCCAGATCTGCGCCCGTACGGTGGGCACCTTGGCCGGGTCGAGGGCCTGCACCGTCGCGTACTCGTCGAGCAGTTGTTCCAGTTTGGCCAGGTCGCCGTAGGTCTCGGCGCGGGCCATCGGCGGGACCAGGTGGTCGACGACCACGGCGTGCGCCCGCCGCTTGGCCTGGGTGCCCTCGCCGGGGTCGTTGACGATGAACGGGTACACCAGCGGCAGGTCGCCGAGGACCGCGTCGGGCGCGCAGTCGGCGGAAAGGCCGAGGCCCTTGCCGGGCAGCCACTCCAGGGTGCCGTGCTTGCCCAGGTGCACCACGGCGTCCGCGCCGAAGCCGCCGTCCGCGACCGGCGCGGTCAGCCAGCGGTACGCGGCCAGGTAGTGGTGACTCGGCGGCAGGTCCGGGTCGTGGTAGATGGCGATCGGGTTCTCCCCGAAGCCGCGGGGCGGCTGGATCAGCAGCACCACGTTGCCGAAGCGCAGCCCGGCGAGCACGATGTCTCCGCCCTCGGTGTACAGCTCGCCCGGCGGCTCACCCCAGTGCTCCCGCATCCGCTCGCGCAGTTCGGCCGGCACCTGGTCGAACCACCGCTGGTACGTCGGCCCCGGTATCCGTGCCTCGGCCGCTGCCAACTGCTCCGGGGTGAGCCACTCCACGTCGTGACCACCGGCGGCGATCAGCGCGTGGATCAGCGCGTCGCCGTCGTCGGGCGGCGGCGCGTCACCCAGGTCGTAGCCGGCCTCGGCCAACGCGGCGAACAGCCGGACCGCCGACGCCGGGGTGTCCAACCCGACGGCGTTGCCGACCCGGGAGTGCTTGGTGGGGTACGAGCTGAGCACCACGGCGACCCGCTTGTCGGCGTGCGGCACGTACCGCAGCCGGGCGTGGCGTACCGCGATCCCGGCGACCCGGGCGGCCCGCTCGGGATCGGCGGCGTAGACCGAGAGCCCGTCCGCGTCGATCTGCTTGAACGAGAACGGCACCGTGACGATCCGGCCGTCGAACTCGGGGATGGCCACCTGCATGGCGGCGTCCAACGGGGACAGGCCGGCGTCGCTGTCGGCCCACTGTGCGCGGGTGCTGGTGAGGCAGAGCGCCTGGATGACCGGCACGTCCAGGGCGGCCAGGGCGCCGACGTCCCAGGCGTCCTCGTCGCCGCCACCGGAGGCGTCGGCGGCGACCGCGCCGCCGGCCGCGAGCACCGTGACCAGCAGCGCGTCACAGCGGGCGAAGAGCCCGAGTGGTCCGGCGCCCGCGGTCAACCCGCGCAGCGAGCCGCAGAAGATCGGCAGCGGGTTGCCGCCGGCCTGGCGGACCGCGTCCGCGAGCACGTCGACGAATCCGGTGTTGCCGGCGAGGGCGTGCGCCCGGTAGAAGACGATTCCCACTGTGGGCCGGTCCGGGTCGGCGGGGTGGTCGCCGTGCACGCCGTACGCCGGGGTGGGCGCGGGTGCGGCGAACCCCTCGCCGGTGAGCAGCACCGTGTCGGAGAGGAACCGGGCCAACTGTCCGAGGTTGTCCGGGCCGCCCTCCACGAGGTACGCCAGCGACTGGGTGACGACCCCGGACGGCACTGTGGAGATGGCCATCAGCTCGGCGTCGGGCAGCGCCTCACCGCCGAGCACGACAGTCGGCACGCCGGTGGCGAGCACCGCGGCGAGGCCGTCCGGCCACGCCTGTCGACCGCCGAGCAGGCGTACGACGACGAGGGCGACCCCGTCGAGCAGGGCGGGCACCTCCTCGGCGGCGACTCGGGCGGGGTTGGCCAACCGGTAGTCGGCACCGCTGGCGCGGGCGGCCAGCAGGTCGGTGTCGGCGGTGGACAGCAGCAGGATGCGCACGGCAGGCTCCGGAGAGTGACGCCCTGGCCGCTACGGAGGCGACCGGGGCGATGCGGGTGGGTACGGCGTCAGCCGGTACGACGGCCAGAGCGAACGGCGCGCCGACGCATGGGTCGGGGCCGGTCAGCGCCGGGCGATCAGCTCAGCGGTGCCGGTGTCCGGTGTCCTTGGAATGCACTGCCTGGAATGCGAGACGACGAAAGTCGTCGATGAATGAGACGCCGTGCGTCATCGGGTCCTCCTCGGGTGTCCACGCCCTGGGGTACATCCCGACGGCCGAAGTATCCTGGCTTCCGGATCGACGCTCTCCCCCGGCCTTCCAACCGCAGACACACGGCCGTGACTCACGAGGGGGGATCGCTCCCCGGTGACAGTGGCGGGACCGCGTCGGATTCGCACCGACTTCCTTCACTGCCGTCAGGCCGCGAATGCTGCCACACGGCCGCGCCGCCGGTCAACGCGGACCCCACCGCCACCCGACCACGCTCACCGCATCGACCTGCGAAAATATCGGCGCGCGGGTGATGCCTCCCGTCGCGATGGCGGGCTGGGCAAATTGTTGGTCGGCCTCGCGGACTGGCCCGTGGCAGGGGGCGGAGTGGTCACGCGGCCCCTTTGGAGCTGATGTCGTAGACGATTCAGAAGCCTCGGCTCGCGGTCCGCGCCTCGTCAGACGCCACGCGCGACAACCGACACCGGTCGACGCCCCGATCAACGGGCGTGGCGTTCCGGGTGCGCTCGGCTCCAGGTCCGCATCCGTTCCGGGTAGCCGGTGCGCCCGGCCTCGTACAGCGGCACCGCGTGCTTGCGGGCGATGGCCCCGGCCGCGCGGGGCGTTCCGGTACGGCGGCGGATCCACTCGCCGTCGTGGGCGATCGCCACCACAGTGGTGTCCGTCGCCGTGGTCTCCGGCTCCAGGTAGAACTCCACCCCTCGCCGGCTGGCGACGAACGCCTCCAGCGCCGCGAGATCCTCGCGGGTCGCCTCCCGGTCCAGCTTCGTCGGGGTCGCCTCGGCACCCCGTGACCGGCGACTGAACCAGCTCATGACCAGCCCCTCTCCTCGACACCTCTCCCAGTGCACCACCAAATCCTGGCAATACGCTGCACGGCGGATGGGAAAAACCTGACCCGCGCCGGGTGGAACCCGCGGCGGGTGGGCGGTGTCATGAGTGTGATCCGAACGGAGGCTCCCCTGGACGACGAGACGCTCGTCACCCGCGCTCGGGCAGGTGACCTGGAGGCGTACGACCTCCTGGTCACCCGGCACACCGCGTCCGCGTACCGGACCGCGGTGCTGCTCGGCGCGGGCTCGGACTCCGAGGACGTCATCCAGGAGGCGTTTGTGAAGGCGTACCGGAAGCTGTCCCGTTACCGGGGTGACGCGTCCTTCCGGTCGTGGCTGCTCGCGATCGTCGCGAACGAGACCCGCAACCTGCACCGCTCCCGTGGCCGGCGCGACGGGCTCGTCCTGCGGGCGGCGGCAGCGGACCCGAGGTCTGAGATCGCCGAGGACGACGCGGTCGCCGCGGTCCTCGCCGGGGAGCGCCGGAGGTCGCTGGTGCAGGCGCTGCGGCAACTGCCAACACGGGACCGCGAGGTCATCGTCTGCCGGTTCTTCCTCGATCTCACCGAGGAGGAGACGGTGTCGGCTCTGGGCTGGCCCCGGGGCACAGTGAAGTCGCGTACGTCCCGGGCGCTGGCGAAGCTCCGCGGCCTGCTCGACAGTGCGGAGGTCCGGCATGGGTGACCTCGAACGGGAACTGCGCGACCTGTCCGCCTGGCTGGAAACCCCCGATCCGCCCGACGTGACCGCCCGTGTCCGCGTACGACTGGGCGCGACCCCGCCCCGGCGGCGCCGGTGGCGGTCACTCGCCGCGGTGGCGCTCGTCGCCCTGCTGGTCGCGCTGTTGCCGCCGACGCGGGCCGCGATCGCCGACGCCGTCACGGGGCTGCTGCGCTTCGCCGGGGTCAGCATCGCCACCTCACCCGCCCCGATGCCGCCCGGCGGCACCGCGTCGCCGTTGCCCGGGCAGCGGACCGTCGCCCTGGCCGAGGCCCAGCGGGCGGTGCGGTTTCCGATCCGCCTGCCGGCGAAGCTGGGCACGCCCGAACAGGTACTGGTCGCCGACCCGGACGCCACTGGCCGCTACCGGGTGGCGACGCTGCTCTACGACGGGGGCGCGCTGCGCGTCGACGCGTTCGACGGCCACCTCGACCTGGCCTTCCACAAGGAGATCACCCCGCCGGGCGCGAACTGGGTCCAGGTGAACGGCGACTTCGCCGTCTGGGTTGACGGCCCACACGTGTTGTCCTACGTGGACCGGGCGGGTGGGATCCGCAGGGAGACCGCTCGACTTGCCGCCTCGACCCTGATCTGGCAGGACAACGACGTGAGTTACCGGCTGGAGGGGGCCCTCACCAAGGCCGAGGCGATCGAGGTCGCGCGCTCACTGGGCTAGTGCGCGTTCGGGTCCCAGTCCGCGAGCTGCTCCATCGGCTTGGTGTCGCCGGTGGTTTCCACGACGTCGAGCGGGACGCGCTCGTAGAAGTAGAGGACCATTTCGCTCGCCGTGCCTCGCATCGCCATGTCGCCCGGCTCCGCGTCGGCGGCGAGGTCGTCGCAGCGGACGCCGTCGGCGTTGAGGGTCAGGCGCCAGGAGCGGCCCTCGGTCGTGTGCAGGTCGATGGTCGCCGGCTCGAACGGCCAGGGGACGGTCGTCGCCGCCACTGTCGTCAGGAACTCGTCGACGCCCTCGACCGCGACGTCCGTCGGCAGCGGCTGTGCCGCCCCCTGGGTGAGCTGCACGTCGTAGGTGTGGACGGCCAGTTCCTGGACCTGGTGCCGGGCCACGGCTCCGCTGGTCTCCGGGGCCTGCGAGTGGCCCCACCAGGTCCAGCAGCCGCGGTCCGGGCCGGCCTCGCGCATGGCGTCGAGCATCAGCTCGGTCGACTCGGCGAGCCAGGCGTCGAGGGCTTCGCGGTTGCGGGGCGCGGTCGGGGCGCCCTTCGGGTCCGTCCTCGTCGGGGGCTCGGCGCCCGGGCCTGCCGCGACGATGGTGGCCTGGCGGCGGCGGCCGTCGCCGAGGTGCTGCGCCAGTTCGCGCAGCGTCCAGTCCGGGCAGGTCGGGACCTGGGCGTCAAGGTCGGGGGCGGACGCGATCGCGGCGCGGAACGCCGCCGAGCGGTCTTCGATCAGCCGCAGGACCTCAGGGAACTCCACAGTGTTCGGCACCCCGGATGTGTATCACTGCGCTCCGCCCGCCGGATAGTGAATTTGCCGGCCCAGGACGCGTTCGGCTCCGCCGAGCACCAGGAACCTTGTGGGCCTGGGCGGTGTCGGAAGGGTGCGACGAGTCGTCGACGCGTACCGGAAGGAGCGAAATGATTTCCTGGGGCAGGTTGATGCTGGCATCCTCGGTGGTTCTGCTGGCGGGGTGCACGACCACGACCAGCGGGGCGGCGCCGACGGCGGGGGAAGCCACCACGGCGCGCACCGCGCCCGCCTGCGCGGCGCGGGTCGAGACGGGGTCGCTGCCGGACTGGGCGGACGCCGGGTTCAGCGGGGACGCGCGGGTTCCGCACGTCTTCGGCGCGAAGGGTGACATCGTCGCGGTGCTGTTCGCCCACCCACTGCGGCAGGTCCGGACGGACGGGTCGAACAACAAGATCCTGTGGGTGGCGCGCGCCGCCACGACCTCCCCCGACCCGACCGCGCCGGCGACCCTGGAGATCACCGCGAGGCTGGACGGCACCGACACCCGGGTGATCCGGGAGGTTCCCGGTGGCCCCGGTCCGTCGATCATCGACCTGCCCGAGGCCGGCTGCTGGCGCCTCGACCTGCGCTGGTCCGGGCACACCGACACGATGGACCTGGTCTACGCCCCCTGAGCCAGCGCCGGGCCACCTAGGCTGCCTGACGTGCAGGAGGACGAACGGGTGGCGGCGGCGGCCCGCAACAACGCCGACTGGTGCGACATCGTCTGCGGCAGCCAGGGGTTGGCCGGCCGTACCGACGCCGACGCCTGGTGGGTCCCCCACCGTTCGCCGCAGTGGTACCCGGACGCGGTCACCCTACGGCCGGGCGTCGACGCCGAGGCCCTGCTGGCCCGGATCGACGCCGGGCCCGGCGCGTCGGTGAAGGACAGCTTCGCCGACCTCGACCTGTCCGGGTACGGGTTCCGGGTGCTCTTCGACGCGCAGTGGATCCACCGGCCACCGTCTGCACCACCTGTCGACACACCGCTGGCCCCGGTCACCACACCCGACGAGTTGGCGGCCTGGGCGGCGGCCCACGGCGGCGAAGATCTGTTCCGCCCCGCGCTCCTGGCTGACCCCCGCGTACGGGTGCTCGCCCGCCACGACGACCGGGGTGTGGTCACCGGTGGAGCGGTGCTCAGCGGCGACGGCCCGTACGGCGTTTCCAACCTGTTCGCCCGCGTCGACACCTCCCGGGCCATCTGGCGCGCGGTGTGTGCCACAGTGCCCGGCGCGCCGCTGGTCGGCTACGAGAGCACGCCGGAACTGGCGCCGGCGCTCTCCGCTGGTTTCACCACCACCGGCCCTCTCCGCATCTGGCTGCACGGCTAGCGCTCCGGCCACGGGCCCAGCGCACGGACAGCTATGCTGCTTGGCATCGGCACCGATCCGGCCATCACCGGGGAGCCTCCGGAAGAACGGGCAGTTCGACCGCCCCGGTAGAACCGGACGTAGCGGCACGTCACGTCGAGAAATTGAGCGGCGCCTGCACCGTCGAGGCGCAAGCGGGGTGGTACCGCGGAGTCCTGGCCATACGCCCGGCGCTTCGTCCCCGCGTGGGCAGTGAGCTGATGCCCCCGCGAGCGGACGTGAAGTGTAGGGAGAACGTCGGTGCCGGACGGTCCGTCGAAGTCGCCATTCGTGCCACTGCCCACCAAGATCGACCTTGGCGGGATGGACCGTGCGGTCATCGAGTGGTGGCAGGCCAACAACGTGTTCAACCGGAGTCTGGAGCAGACGGCCGACGGCCCGCCGTGGGTGTTCTACGAGGGCCCGCCGACCGCCAACGGCACGCCGGGCACCCACCACATCGAGGCGAGGGTCTTCAAGGACCTCTTTCCCCGGTACCGGACGATGCGGGGCTTCTCGGTGCCGCGCCGTGCCGGGTGGGACTGCCACGGCCTGCCCGTCGAGCTCGCGGTGGAGAAGGAACTGGGGCTCAGCGGCAAGGCCGACATCGAGAGGATGGGCGTCGCGGAGTTCAACGCCCTGTGCCGCACCTCGGTGCTGCGGCACGTCGACGAGTTCGTCCAGCTCAGCGAGCGTATGGGTTACTGGATCGACCTGGAGCATCCGTACCAGACCATGTCCCCGGAGTACGTGGACAGCGTCTGGTGGTCACTGAAGCAGATCCACGACGGCGGGCGGCTGGTGGAGGACTTCCGGGTCGCGCCGTACTGCACCCGCGACGGCACGACCCTGTCCGACCACGAGGTGGCGCAGGGGTACGAGACCGTCACCGACCCTTCCGTGTACGTGCGGTTTCCGGTGCGCGGGGACGTGGTCGGACACAGCGGCGTCGACCTGCTGATCTGGACCACCACCCCGTGGACCCTGGTGTCCAACACCGCCGTCGCCGTACACCCCGGGGTGACGTACGCCCTCGCCCGCACCGGGCAGGGCACGTTCGTCGTCGCCGAACCGCTGGCCCGGCGGGTCCTCGGCGACGAGGCGGAGATCCTGGCGACCGTACCCGGGTCGGCCCTGGAAGGACTGCGGTACGAGCGGCCGTTCGACCTGGTCGACATCCCGGACGCGCACCTCGTGGTCCTCGCGGAGTACGTCACGACCGAGGACGGCACCGGCCTGGTCCACCAGGCGCCGGCATTCGGCGCGGACGACCTCGCCGTCTGCCGCGCGTACGGGTTGCCGCTGGTCAACCCGGTCGCCCCGAACGGGCGGTTCAACGACGGCATCGACCTGGTCGGTGGGGTGTTCTTCAAGGACGCCGACGCGTTGCTGATCGACCGTCTCAGGCAGTCTGGTCGGTTGTTCCGGCACGAACCGTTCGAGCACCCCTACCCGCACTGCTGGCGGTGCCACACGCCGCTGATGTACTACGCGCAGCCGTCCTGGTACATCCGGACTACCGAGGTCCGCGACGAGCTGACGCGGGAGAACGACAACACCAACTGGTTCCCGGAGCACATCAAACACGGCCGCTACGGCGACTGGCTGAAGAACAACATCGACTGGGCGGTGTCCCGTTCCCGGTACTGGGGCACCCCGCTGCCGCTGTGGCGATGCCCGGACAACCACGTGACCGCTGTCGGTTCCCGTACGGAGCTCGGGGAGCTGGCCGGCGCCGACCTGTCCGAGCTGGATCCGCACCGCCCGTACGTCGACGAGATCACCTTCGCCTGCCCGGACTGCGGCCGGACCGCCACCCGGGTCCCGGAGGTGATCGACGCCTGGTACGACTCCGGGGCCATGCCGTTCGCGTCGTTGGGCTACCCCCACGTGCCGGGTAGCAGGGAGATCTTCGAGCGCACCTACCCGGCCCAGTACATCTGCGAGGCGATCGACCAGACGCGGGGGTGGTTCTACACGCTGATGGCGGTGGGCACGCTGGTCTTCGACCGGTCCCCGTACGAGAACGTCGTCTGCCTCGGGCACATCCTGGCCGAGGACGGCCGCAAGATGAGCAAACACCTGGGCAACATCCTGCTGCCGATCCCGTTGATGGACACCCACGGCGCCGACGCGGTGCGCTGGTTCATGGCGTGCTCCGGCTCACCGTGGTCGCCACGCCGGATCGGGCCCGCCCCACTCGACGAGATCGTCCGCAAGGTGTTGATGACCTACTGGAACACAGCGGCGTTCTTCTCCCTCTACGCGGCGAACTCGACGTGGGCGCCGCAACTGGCGCAGCCGGTCGCCCAGCGGCCGGTGTTGGACCGGTGGATCGTCGGCGAGGTCCACGCCCTCGCGGCCGCCGTGGACGAACGGATGCAGAACTACGACACGGCGCGCGCCGGCCGGCTGCTCGCCGACTTCATCGACGACCTGTCGAACTGGTACGTGCGGCGGTCGCGGCAGCGCTTCTGGGAGGGCGACCCCGACGCCCTCACCACCCTGTACGAGTGCATCGACATTCTCACGCGGCTACTGGCGCCCTTCGTTCCCTTCGTCACGGAGCAGGTGTGGCAGCAGGTCGTCCGGCCGGGTGCCGCGACGGCCGCGGAGTCGGTACACCTGGCGACCTGGCCAACCCCCGACACCACACTGATCAGTACGGAGTTGTCGGCCCAGGTGGCCACGGCGCGGGCGTTGGCCGAGGCGGGACGGTCCGCGCGTAAGGCGAGCAGTCTGCGGATCCGTCAGCCGTTGAGCCGGGCGCTCGTGGGCCTGCCGGCCGGCACCGTTCTCCCGCAGGCGTTGCTGGACGACATCGGCGACGAGTTGAACGTCAAGGTCCTCCAGCCGCTCGACGCCCAGAGCGGGGTCATCGACGTGCGGGTCAAAGCGAACTTCCGGACCCTGGGCCGCCGGTTCGGCAACCGCACCCAGCGCGTCGCGACGGCGATTGCCGCCGTGGCCCCCCGCGACCTGGTCGACGGCGTCCGGGCGAACGGGACGTACCCGCTGTCGGTCGACGGTACGCAGGTCGAGGTGGGCCTGGACGACATCCTGATCACGGAGGTGCCGCGCACCGGTTGGGTCGTGGAGTCCCAGCGCGGCGCGACGATCGCGTTGGACACCGAGATCACCCCCGAACTGGCAGCCGAGGGCGTCGCACGCGACGTCGTCCGTATCGTTCAGCAGGCCCGCCGCGACGCCGACTTCGAGGTGGCCGACCGGATCACGGTGTCGATCGCCGCGTCCGCCGAGGTGGCGGCGGCGATATCCACGCATCAGAAGCTCATCGCGCACGAGACCCTCGCGCTCAGGCTGACCGTGGTGGACGCGTTGTCGGAGGGTTTCTCCGGCACCGTGGGCAACGGCTACGAGATCGTCGTACACGTCGTGCGGGCCTGAGCGGTGGCCGGGTGGCCGGTCAACCGAGCCGGGTCAGGTCCTCCGGGGTCAGGCGCAGGGCACCGGCCGCCACGTTCTGCGCCAGGTGGTCCGGGTTGGCGGTGCCGGGGATGGCCAGCACGTGGGGGCCCTGGTGCAGGGTCCAGCCGAGGCGTACCTGCTGCGGGGTGACGCCGTGCGCGCGGGCGACCGCCTCGACGGCCTCGCCCTGCGTGGTGCTCGCGCCCGCCTCCCGCCCGGTGCCGACCAGCGCGAAGAACGGCACGTAGGCGATGCCCCGCTCACCGCAGAGCCGGACGAACGCGTCCTGCTCCCGGTAGGCGTCCACCCCGTAGTTGTTCTGCACGCAGACCACCGGCGCGATGCCCGTCACCTCGTCCAGCTGTTCCGGCCGGACGTTGGAGAGCCCGAGGTGCCGGATCAGCCCGGCGGCCCGCAGCTCGGCGAGCGCGCCGAACCGGTCGGCCACCGGCACCGCACCCGGCCCTCGGCCGAGGCGCAGGTTCACCACGTCGAGCTGGTCGCGGCCGAGCCGGCGAAGGTTCTCCTCCACCTGGGCCCGCAACTGCGCCGGGGTGAACGCCTCGGTGAAGCCCGCCTCCGGGTCGTACCCGAAACCGACCTTGGTGGCGATCACCAGGTCCTCCGGGTACGGGGCGAGCGCCGCGCGGATCAGCTCGGTGGCGTAGCGGGCCGGGCCGGTGCCGACACGTAGGGTGCCGCCGGGCGAGACGTAGAACGCGGCGGTGTCGATGTGGTTGACGCCCAGCTCCACGGCGCGGCGCAGCAGGGCGACGGCCCGGTCAGGGTCGGGGTTCGCGGTGATCCGCATGGAGCCGAAGCCCATCCGGCGCACGGTGCGGTCGCCCAGGGTCCAGGTGCCCGCCGCAGCGGCGGTGATCTCGTCGGTTGGCATCGGGCGACCCTAACCAGCTCGGGTACGTGACGCAGTCGGCCACGCACCCGATACCGCCCGACGGCGGAGTGGGTTAGTTTTTAATGGCAGATGAAACCGCGTGCGGCGGGCGCAGCACCGGCACCAGCAGCAGGGTCGGCAGCAGCAGCAACGGCACCGCCAGCAACGCGCGCAGGGTGCCGACCTCGTCGCCGACCAGCCCCAGCAACGGCGGGCCACCGAGGAACGCGGTGTAGCCGATCACCGCGACCACGCTCACCCGCACCGCCGCGTGCGCCTCGTCGTCGGCCGCCGCGCTCATCCCGACCGGGAAGCCCAGCGACGCGCCCAGGCCCCACAACGCGACGCCGATGACAGCCACCGGCCCGGAGCCCGCCAGCACCGCCAGGCCGGCGCCGACGACGGCGAGACAGATGGTGCCGCTGAGCACCGGCACCCGACCCCACCGGTCCAGCGCGATGGTGCCGACGGTGCGTCCGACGGTCATGCCGACCACGAAGACCGCGAAGACCGCCGCGCCGGCGGCCTCGCTCAGCTCCCGTCCATCGATGAACGCCACGGCCAGCCAGTCGTTGGCGGCACCCTCGGTGAACGCCGCCACCAGCACGAACAGCCCGATCAGCAGGGTGCGCGGCTCCCGCCAGGCGGCGAGCTGAGCCCGGCGGCGGGCAGCCGGGGTGGCGTCCGCCGGGTCGCCGGTGTGATCGCTGCCCACGGGCAGGAACGTCCGGGCGGCGAGCGCGGTGCCGGTCAACACGACAACCGCCACAGCGACGAGATGCGCGCCGACCGACACGTCGAACCGGGCCGCCCCGGCGCCCAGCGCCGCTCCGGCCACCGAGCCGAGGCTCCACCCGGCGTGGAACCGGGGCATGATCGTACGAGCCAGCCGCCGTTCCACCGCCGCGCCCTCGACGTTCATCGCCACGTCGCAGGCGCCGGAGCCGTAGCCGAGGGCGACGAGTCCCAGGGCGACGATGGCGAACGACCCGGTCATCGTGGCGCCCAGGCCCGCCACGGTCAGGCCGACCGCGACCACCGCGGTGGCGAGGGTGACGGTGCGGGCCGCGCCGAGACGCTGGGCGAGCAGGCCGGCGGTGGGCATGGCGAGCAACGCGCCGACGCTCATCGCCAGCAGCAGCAACCCGAGTCGGCCGGCGGAGAGGTCCAACGCCTCCCGGACCGCCGGAACGCGGGAGAACCAGCTACCCACGGCCAGCCCGTTGAGGGTGAAGGTGACAGCGACGCCATTGCGGGCGAGCCGCACCGTCCGCAGGGTCGGCGACGCGGTTTCCGGGGCTAACGGGCGACTGGTGGGGGCGCTCACGAGGGTAAGTCCTCTTTCTCGGGGTGATCTCCTGGCACGATCGCACACCTGAGAGCGCTACCACCACAACCGGGCACCGCCCCTTACCGCTGCTGGACCGGCCGGGGCATGATGGGCAGGCGTTGGTCCGACCGGACGGGCCGCCGCAGGAGGCGACGATGACGACAGCGGCACACCGACCGGCCACTCTTGAGGACGTGGCCCGGGTCGCCGGGGTGTCCCGGTCCACCGCGTCGCGGGTGATCGCCGGCACGGGGTTCGCCTCGCCGGCCGCCCGGAAACAGGTCACGGCCGCCGTCGACCAGCTCGGCTACGTGCCCAACCCGGCCGCGCGGGCGCTGGTCCACGGCCGAGGCGGCGTACGCCTGGTCGTGGCCGTTCTGGGCACCAGCGCCGCCGTGCTGGACGACCCGTACGTGAACCAGGTGGTCGGCGCGGCCGCCCGGGTGTGCACGCCCGCCGGTGTCGGGGTGGCCCTGTGCTGGCTGCCGTTCGGCGACCCCCGCAGCCTCGACCAACTCGACTGCGATCGCAGTGTGTGCGGGGTGATCCTGGTCAACACCACCGAGGAACTGCTGGCGGCGGTGCCCCGGTCGCTGCGCGGTCGGGTGGTCTCGATCGGCATCGGCTCGGCGACAGTGCCCTCTTTCGACGTCGACAACGCCGCCGGCTCCGAGGCGGTGCTGCGTCATCTGTACGCCTCGGGTCGCCGCCGGATCGCCATGGTGACCGGCCCCCGGTGGCTGCCCTGCGCGCAACGCCCCGTTCAGACGTACCGCCGACTGATGGCCGAGGCCGGCCTACCGGAGCGGATACTGCCCGGGGACTTCCGGGCGGCGCGCGGCCGGACGGCGGCCGGCGAGGCGCTGCGCCGCTGGCCGGACATCGACGCCATCTACGCGATCAGCGACGACACCGCGCTCGGGGTGATCGCTGGCCTGCGCGACGCGGGCGCGCAGGTGCCCGGCGACGTCGCGGTGGCCGGCTTCGACGACATTCCGTTGGCCGGGATGACCGCCCCGGCGCTGACCACGGCGAGTCATCCGGTCGGGCGGATCGCCGGCGCCGCAGCCACCGCTCTGCTGGAGGGGCGCCCAGCTGCCCCGGTGACTTTCTTCCCGTCCGCACTGGTGGCACGGGCCAGCGCATGAGTCGACGCCCGGTCGAGCACGCTCACGGTTAACCAGTGACGGGCCGGGTAACCGCGTCGGACCTTCCGTCCACCGTGAGGAGCGCCGACCCGTGTCCGACTCCGCGCCGTCGCACTGGGACCCGGCGCCGAGCCCCCGGGACGGCCGGTTGACCGCCCGCCGCCACGCTCCGGTGGCGCCGGGCCGCACCGGGCTGGTGCCGATGACCGGCCCCGACGGTGACCGGCTGGCCCTGGGGTACGCCCCGGAGCCGACGACCGACGGTTCGGCGTACCGGTTGGTGCTTCTCCTGCACGGTGCGGGCGGATCGGCGCGACAGGGGCTGGACCTGCTGTTGCCGGTCGCGGACGCGCATCACCTGCTGCTGGTCGCCCCGGACTCGTCAGCGGCCAGTTGGGACCTGATCGCCGGTGGCTTCGGGGCGGACGTGGGGCGCATCGACGGGCTGTTGGCGACCGTCTTCGACACCTACCCGGTGGCCGACGTGACAGTCGGTGGCTTTTCCGACGGCGCCTCGTACGCGCTGTCGCTGGGCTTGGCGAACGGGGATCTGGTCGACGCGGTGCTGGCCTTCTCCCCCGGTTTCGCCGCGCCACCGGTCACCCACGGTCGGCCACGGATCTTCATCTCGCACGGCGTCGACGACCGGGTGCTGCCCATCGACGTGTGCAGCCGCCGTCTCGTCCCCCACCTGCACGACCTCGGCTACGACGTGACCTACCAGGAGTTCCCCGGCGGCCACGACATCCCCGCCCCGATCCGCGACGCCGCCACCACCTGGCTGACCGCCCCTCCTTGAAGGGCGGGGAACCAACGTTGAGTAATGCGGACATCAGACCGGTGGGAGGCCCAGGGCTTCGTCGACGCGGGCGAGGACGGCGGCATCGTCCTCCGGGTTGACGCCGCGCAGCAGGTCGATGGCCGTGGCCCGGACCTGACCGATGATCATCGCTAGGGGGAGGGTCTGCGTGGGGCCGAAGAGCTGCCCGGCGGCGTGCACGGCGGCCAGCGCCGACTCGTCGGCCCGGGTGGCGTGCCGCGATGGGCGTGGAAACGGTCGCCGTGCACTCGGACGCGGACGCCGACGCGCCGTTCGTGGCCGAGGCCGACCAG
>NZ_JBEYSL010000133.1:0-14374 GCF_040642735.1 Micromonospora sp. NPDC047753
GATGACCCGCTGCGCGCCCAGTCGGCGGACGAGCAGTTGGCGCGCTTCGTCGTCGCTGGGCAGGTCCAGCGCGAGGAGATGGGCGCCATCGGTGGTGACCAGGCCGGGCAGGGTGTGGCGACTCGTCACGAGCACACCGCAGCGGGTCGACCCTGGAAGCAGCGGCCGCACCTGTTCCGCGTCGCGGGCGTTGTCGAGCAGCACGAGCAGCCGTCGGGCTGCGGTCAGGCCGCGGTACAGGGCGAACTGGGCCGCCGGCTCCGCAGGGATCTCCAGGAGCTTCACACCCAGGGCGGGCAACAGCGAACGTACGACAGCCGAGGGTGACGCCTCCTGCGTCGCGGTGCCGAATCCGGCCAGGTCGACGTGGAGCTGCCCGTCGGGGAAGTGATGCCGGTTGTCGTGGGCCCAGCGCAGCGCCAGCCAGCTCTTCCCGACGCCGCCCGTACCGGTGATGACGACGGTGCTGGCCGAGCGGGGGTCATCGAGCAGCAGCGAGGTGAGCCGGGCCAGCTCCCCGGCCCGGCCGGTGAACAACGTCGGTGGGGCCGGCAGCTGCCGGGGGACGAATCGCGGCGGGGTTCCTTCCGGTGGCCGCGGATCGGATGCCAACGGCTCCCGTTGCGCCCGCAGGATGCGGGTGTGCAGCTGTTGGAGATCGGGACCGGGCTCGACTCCCACCTCCTCGGCGAGGAGGTGGCGAAGCTGCCGGTACGTCGCCAGTGCGTCGGCACGCCGGCCGGTCCGCGCCAGGGCCACCATCAGTTGCCCCCATGGGCGCTCGCGCAGCGGGTCGTCGTCGACCTGGCTCCGCAGCGGTTCGATCACCTCGTGATGCTGTCCGGCGCGCAGTTTGAGGTCCACGACCTCCTCCACCAGGCTGGACCGCTGTTCTTCGAGGCGCGCTCGGACTGAACGCAACGCCCCCAGCCGGGGAGGCCCGCGAACGGTTCCCCACGCCAGAGCGCCAACGCGGCCTCGAACGTCTCCTGGGCGGCTGACCAGTGACCCTGCCGCAGCGCGGAATACCCGCGTTGGGCCAGGTCGTCGAAGGCCACGCTGTCCACCGCCAGCCCGTCCAGGGCGAGACGGTAGCCGGTGGGCCCGGCGAGGATGGCGGGGTCGGGGAAGCCCGGGGAGCGCAGTGCCCGGCGCAGCGCCCAGACATAGGTCTTCACGTTGCCGGCTGCCGTCTTCGGTGGGCGCCCCTGCCACAGCTCGTCGACGAGTTGGTCGATGGACCACCCGGTGCCCGGCTGCGACATCAACACGGCCAGGAGGCGCACCTGCATCGGCGTGCCGAGGGCCAGCGGTTCCCCGCGGGCCGACCGCGCCTCGACCGGCCCGAGCAGGTGGTACCGCGCCGCCGGTGGCGTCCCCGCGGGGTCCATCACCTCATCGTAGGGGCGCGCACATTCCGCCTCATCGGCTGGACGGCCGCGGCCCGCGCCCGTCTCCTGGTGTGCTCCGTCACGCAGGTGGGCATGGTCAGGAGGTTGGGACACCGCGAGGCGGCTGCTAATGTCGAGATTGTTGCGGCCGCAAATTTATCAGCGGCAACTACTTTCTGGGAAGGATGCCTCCGATGACCAAGCTCTCCGTCATCTACTACTCGTCCACCGGCACTCTGCACGCCATGGCCAAGCGCCTCGCCGAGGCTGGCGAGAAGGCTGGCGCCGAGGTGCGTCTGCGTCAGGTTCCGGAGCTCGCCCCGGCCGAGGCCATCGCCTCCAACGCCGCCTGGAGCCAGCACTTCGACGCCACCAAGGACGAGGCGAAGGCGACCGCCGACGACGTCGTCTGGGCGGACGCGGTGCTGTTCGGCACGCCCACCCGCTACGGCAACGTCGCCAGCCAGCTCAAGCAGTTCCTCGACACCCTCGGTCCGCAGTGGGCGCAGGGCCAGCTCGCCAACAAGGTGTACGCCGGCTTCACCGCCTCCATGACCGCGCACGGCGGTCAGGAGTCGACCCTTCTCGCGCTCTACAACACCATCCACCACTTCGGGGGTCTGGTCGTCGCCCCGGGTTACACCGACCCGCTGAAGTTCGCCGACGGCAACCCGTACGGCGTCTCGCACGTCACCGGCGGCAGCAACGACGCCCCGCTGGGCGACGCCCAGTTCGCCGCGCTCGACCACATGGCCGAGCGGGTCGTCACGATCGCCGGGAAGCTCAACGCCTGAGTGCTGACGCCCGCCCGGACTCGGGTGCTCAGCTGGGCGAGGGCCGGTCTCCCAGACGGGAGGCCGGCCCTCGGCGTCCTCACACCGCGATCGCCGCGATGGCGGCAAGCAGCCGATGCTCGTCGGTGGCAGGCCGCCGGAGGCGTTCCACCTCGCGGAAACCGGCCCGGCCGAGTCGTTCGGAGACTTCGTCGACCGGCCAGCGGTAGGCGGTCAGGACCTTGTGGTCGAAGGCGCCGACCTCCTCGGCGTCGAAGACGCCCAGGACCAACCGCCCGGCCGGGACCAGCACCCTTCGGAACTCCTTGAGCATGCCGTCGAACTCGGGCGGCGGAAGATGAATCAACGAGTACCAGGCCAGGATGCCGTCGACGGAGTTCTCTGCGATGTCGAGGCGCTCCATCGAGCCGAGGTGGAACTCGACGCCCGGGTGGGCCGCCCGCGCATGGGCGATGAACTTGGGGACCAGGTCGATCCCCACTGCGTCAACGCCCAGCTCACAAAGGTATCCGGTGAGGTGGCCAGGCCCGCACCCCAGATCGAGCACCCGGCCGGGCCGGCTGCCCAGGTGTCGCCGGATGAGAGCGAGGTCGTCGGCGTCCACCTGCTGGCTCGTGCCGAACAGCTCGATGTAGAGCTCCGCGACGGACGTGTAAGCCTGTCGCACCGTGTCCGTTTCCATCGCGGAACTATACGGGTCATCGGGCCTTGCCAGGTCGGCCTACCGTGACGGGCATGACACGTCGAGCCACACTGGCCGGCATTTCTGCGGGCCTGCTCCTGCTGGGTTGCTCGGTTGGCGCACCAAAGGACAGTGCACCCAAGCCTCGATCCGCCCCGGCTTCGGCGGCCAGCGCCGATGCCACAATGACGGCCGAGGCGATCGGTCTGCTGCGGACGGGCACGGCGTTCGTCGATCGGACGAGTTTTCGCAGCGACGTCGATATCGCCAGTCAGATCGCGGCGCTGTCGCACAGCGACAACGTCCGCAAGCGCTCGATCGCCACCATCTCGGCACCGGGTGGGGTCATCGAGATCCGGATGATCGACGACGAGGTCTACATGAAGGCCGGTGCACTCCTTCGCGGTGTCGGCGACGGTTGGATGGTCCTCGACCCGGCCCGGTTGCCGCCGGACTTCGCCCTGAGCTTCGCGCCGGGCAGAAACGACTTCGGCGGCTCCGACCGCCTCATCGACGCGATCGTCACCGCACGGGTGAACGGCACCCAGATCACCGGGACGATCGACGTGAACCGGGTCGCCGCCGGTAACGGGATCAGCTTCCGCCCTCCTCCCGGTGGTGTCTTCCCGGACGGCGCGCGCAGCCACGCTTTCCGGGCGACGTTGGACACCGAGGGTCGGCTGGTCACCTTCCTGATCCCGGAGGCCAACGGGTTGCCGAACGCGTCCCTGCGCTACAGCGAATTCGGTACGACAGTCACTGTCGCTCGGCCGCTCGGGGCGGTCGCCGCCCCCGATGCCCTGTATCCCCAGCTCGGCATGGGTGGAGGGGAGTAGCGGTGACCGACACTTGCCCTTCATGGCTAATGCGGTTAGCCTTTAGCTAATCACGTTAGCTTGGTGGAGGACGTCATGACCGAATACCTGAACATTGCCGGCAACACCCTCGCGTACGAGGTGACCGGGCAGGGCCCGCTTGTCGTCCTGGCGCACGGCATGGGCGACAGCCGGCACTCCTACCGGTTCCTGGCCCCGGCCCTCGCCTCGGCCGGATACCGGGTCGCCAACGTCGACATCCGTGGCTGCGGCGACTCCAGTCTGGGCTGGGACGGCTACAGCCGCACCGACATCGCGGGTGATCTCGTCGCCGTCGTGCGCCACCTCGGAGGCCCGGCCGTGATCATCGGCCAGTCGATCAGCGGCGGCGCCGCGACCATCGCGGCCGCCACCGCCCCCGAGCTGATCACCGGTGTCATCGAGCTGGCGCCGTTCACCCGCGCGCAGTCCTTCGACCTGGGTGGGCTGGTGCGGGTGAAGCGTTTCCGCGCCGGATACCTCCAACTGGCGCAGGTGCTCGTCCGGGGCAGCGTGGCGAACTGGCGCAGGTACCTCGACGTGGCGATCCCCACCAAGCCCGCCGACTGGCACGGTGAGCTGGCGCGCATCGAGGCCAAGATGAGTGAGCCCGGCCGGATGAAGGCCCTCCAGTCCATGGCCAAGAGCAGCCCGGCCGACGCCGGTCGGCAACTGCCGAACGTCACCTGCCCGGTCCTGGTGATCCAGGGCAGCGTCGACCCGGACTGGGCCGACCCACGCGCCGAGGGTGAGCGCATCCTCGCCGACCTGCCGCGAGGGCTCGGCGAGCTGGCTGTCATCGAGGGCGCGGGCCACTACCCGCACGTCCAGACGCCCGACGAGGTCCTCGCGCTGGCCCTGCCCTTCCTCGCCCGGACGCTGACCAGTGCCTAAGGCGCGGCTCACCCCGGCATCGGTCACCGAAGCCGCCGCCGCGCTGGTCGACGAGGTCGGCTTCGACAACCTCAGCATGGGTCTGCTCGCCGAACGGCTGGGAATCAAGACCCCCTCGCTCTACAAGCACGTCGCCAGCCAGGCAGACCTGGCACACCGGATCGCCATCCTGGGGATGACCCAGGCCGGCGATGCCCTCCGTGACGCCATCCAGGGCCGCTCCGGCAGTGAAGCCCTCGCCGCCGGAGCGCAGGCGATGCGGACGTTCGTGCGGGAACACCCCGGCCGGTACGCGGCCAGCAACGCCGCCCGCCCGACCGGCCCGGACGACCCGTTCATCCCGGCCAGCGAGCGGGTGCTCGCCTCATGGGCGGCCATGCTGGGCGGGTACGACCTCGACCCCGGCCAGGTGATCCACGCCATGCGGACGCTGCGTAGCGTCCTGCACGGGTTCGCCACCCTTGAGGTGGCCGGCGGGTTCCAGATCGACGCGTCCGTCGACGAGAGCTTCAGCTGGCTGGTCAGTTTCATCGATCAGGGCCTTCGCGCCGGCGCCGTCAGTGGCAGCGACGTCGCGCACTGACACCGGGTCGCCTCGCGGATCGCCCGCCAGCGTCGGGTGACGGCGACGGGCGATCCGGCGCTTCCGCTCGCGGGGGGAGAAGCGGATCGGTCACGGCGCGGCCCGGGAGAACGGCTGCTCGTTCGCCGAGCCGTCGGGCCCGCTCGGACGCCGCCTGCCGAGGTGGAGGGCAGCTGCCGCGGCCAGCGCGGCCACGACGATCAGTGTGGCGAAGACCGGGTGCATGTCCTTGGACAGGCTCGGGGCGCGGTCGGGCCCGATGGCCCAGAGGATCAGCGGAGCGGCGTAGGTGGTGGCGAGAGCGATGGTCCAGCGACGTAGTCGGCGAAGGTGGGCGTGTCGCAGGCTGACGGTCAGCGCGAGGACGACCGGGACGATGGCCAGCATGGCGAACTGTCCGACGACCAGGACCGGGACCGCCCAGATCGAGATGGTGACGGTGCGGTCGACGCGGCGGAAAGGCGAGGTGGAGGGCATTGTCGTCTCCGTCATCGGGTCGGGTTGGTGGTCGCGGGACGCCACGCCAACCAGCCGCGGCACAGCACGTACGCGGCCGCGACGACGGCGACCAGCCCGAAGTCGATGACGGCCGACAGGCGGGCCTCCGGAACGTCTCCGATCAGCGCGCCGAACACGACGAGGGCGGCCTTGCCGGCGAGCACGATCTCCCAGACGCCGGCCGCTTGGCGCGGCCTGACCGCCAGCAGGGCGAAGAGCGCGGCGAAGATGCCGAAGCTGGAGACCCGCCAGCCCTCGACGAACAGGCGCTCGTCGCTGGCGTTGATGGTCAGTAGCACGCCGTTGACGAACGCGACGCCGGTGGCGAGGGACGCGAGGGCCGCCAGCGCACGGCCGGCAAGGTCAGCGCGGTGGGTGGGGACGGCGGTGTCGATTCGGGTAGCGGTCGCTGTGGTCATGAGAGGCTCCTTCTTGAGGAAACGTCCGTCAACTTACAGCCGTTAACTTACGCGCTCGCCTAACGCCTGTAAAGTCAAGGGGTGACCACACCGAGAACACGGGCCCGCAACAAGCGCGGCGAAGGTGCCCAGCTGCGCGACGAGATCGTCGACGCCGCGATGACGCTCCTGGAGGACGGAGCGCCGCAGGGTGTGACGCTGCGGGGGATCGCCCGGCAGGCCGGCATCTCCGCGCCGTCGATCTATCCGCACTTTCCGGACCTGGACTCGATCCTGCTCGCGGTCGCGCAACGCGCGTTCGACATCCTGGAGCAGGAACTGGGCACACCAGAGGACGCGGATCCGGTCGAGCGCCTACGCGCGATCTGCGCGGCCTACCTGACCTTCGCCGAACGCAGGCCCCACCAGTACCGGGTGATGTTCGGCGCCGTCTGGGATGCCGGGCAGGCCCTTGAGCGGGTGCCCGCCATGGCGGACGAGCTCGCCGTGCTCGGCATGGGGGCCTTCGAGGTCTTGCGGCGTAGGCTCGCGGACTGTGTCGCGGCGGGACGGTCGACCAGCGCGGACCCCTTCGGCGACGCGACAGCGCTCTGGGTCGGGCTGCACGGTTTCGCCCAGCTCCGCGTGGCAGCGCCGCTGTTCCCCTGGCCGCCGGAGTTGCGCGAGTCCATCATCGACCGGATGGCGTTGCTGCGCTGAGCGGGCGGCTCAGGCGTACGCCAGCAGGAAGTCGACGGTGCCCGTACCGCCGGGTTGACCGGCCGGGACGGGCAGGCCCGGCTCGCTGTTCAGGACGTAGAAACCGCCGCCGCCGACCAGGCGGGGCGTCACGGCCAGCATCTGCGCGGCCATGGCTGCTCCGGTCGGCCGCACGACGCTGTCCAGCAGGAGCCGGAAGAGGTTCCCGTTCAGGTTCGCGACGTGCAGAACCCGGTACGAGCGCGGGGCGGGCAGGCCGGTGCTCGTCAGGCCCCAGATCGGCACGATCTGGTTGCGCCACCGGTTCGGGTCGTTGCTGATCGCGCTGTCGTGGTTGTTCAGCTGCGTCTGGATCCCCGAGTGGATCCCGGCCAGGTGGATGTGGAGCTGGTCCTGCTGACGGATCGTCGGGTCGGCCGAGTTGACGCCCAGCCCGAGGTGGGGATAGACGACGTGCCCCGGCTGCCCCGGCTGGGCGTTGTCCCAGGCGTCCAGCCAGTAGTTCGGCGCGCTGGCGGTGGTGATGAACGGACACTCGATGCCGCTGATCCGGCAACTGGGCACGAGCAGGAAGTCGTGGTTCGAGCCCGACCCTCCATTGAGGACGACGTACGTGGGAGTGGTCCGCAGACACTGGGGAAATGGCGGGCCGGTCTTCGTGCCCTCGCAGACCTGGACCCGGTCCCACAGGTCGTACCTGCCACCGGTGTCGGCGGGGTAGCCGCACAGGGCCGAGGGTGTGGGGCAGGCCGCGGCGCCGGGGCCGCCGGGTGTCGAGGGGGACGGCGCGGGGGTCGGGCCCCCGTCGGCCAACGCCCGGTCCGCGCCGACCAGTCCCAGCAGTCCGGTGGCGCCGGCGGTTCCGGAGAGTCTGACGAACTGACGCCGTGGCATTCCGCCCATCGTCACCCTCCGTGGTTGCCGTGCCGAGGCGAACATGAACGTGTCGAGATTAGGGTGATAGCCGGCATTCGGCGCATCGGGCGGCGAAGGGGTCCCCTGATCGTGTCGCTGTCGTGCGACGATTTCCGGCGTGGCAGAGACCGCGACGACGTTGACGGCGATCCGCGCTCGGATTGACGAGCTGGATCGGGAACTGGTCGGGCTGCTCGCCCGTCGGGAGGAGCTGGTCCGGCAGGCCGCCCCGCTCAAGAGCGACGGTCAGGCCGTCCGTGCGCCGGACCGGGTGGCGCAGGTGGTGGCCCGGGTCCGCACGTTGGCCAGCGAGGCCGGTGCCGACCCGGATCTGATCGAACGGATCTACCGGGGCATGATCCAGGCCTTCATCGACATGGAGACCGACGAGCACCACCGCATCACCGGCGGGTCGGCGCCGAGAACGCGGTGATCGCCCGGGACGTGCGCGGTCAGGTCGCCGAGAGGCTCTCGCCGTCCGGGCTGGTCACGATGGGCGGCGGCGCGTAGCCGAGCTCGTAGGAAATCTTGTTGGCGGTCTCCAGGAGCAGCGGAAGGTTGCTCTTGAGCTGGTCGAGGCTCGCGATGACCTCGATCGCCGTGATCGAGGCAGCGGCGATGACCTGCCCCCGTGAATCCCTGATCGGCGCGGCCACGCACATCACGTAGGCGTCGTGCTCGCCGTTGTCCATGGCCCAGCCGCAGTCCTGGATGCGGGCAAGTTCGGCTTCCAGGGAGTCGTGGTCGGTGAACGTGGTGTCGGTGAACTTCTCGAAGACGACGTGGGAGAGAAGCCTGTCGCGTTCCTGCCGGGGGAGGTAGGCGAGGATGGTCTTGCCCACGGCGCTCGCGTAGATCGACACCGCGCGTCCCACCCGCGACGGCAGCTTGACGGCGTCGAACGCCGGGCTGTCGACCTTGTCGATATAGATGATCTCGTCGCCGGTCAGTTGCGCCAGGTGTACGGTGTGGCCGGTCTCGCGTTGCAGCGCACGCAGGTGTGCGGCGGCGGGCTGGCGAAGGTCCATCGAGCCGAGCGCGAGCTCGGACAGCTCGATCAGGCCGCTGCCGAGCACGTAGGTGCCCGCGCCCGTCCGGCGGACGAAGCGCGCGGACTCCAGTGTTTGCAGTATGCGTAGCGCTGTGGACTTGTGGACGCCGAGCACGTCCGCAGCCTCCGTAAGGGACAGCGGGTGCTCCGCGGATCGACGGATGAGGTCGATCGCGCGGCGAATCGATTGCGCCAAGGCTGTGTCTCCCCTCGCGCGACGGTAGCGCCGTCGCTGTCATTGCATATTATGCAATATAGATGACGCCATGCGCAATCGCCACTTGACACCGTTGCACATGACGCTACGATCGTT
The DNA here is from genome assembly GCF_040642735.1 of Micromonospora sp. NPDC047753. NCBI lineage: Bacteria > Bacillati > Actinomycetota > Actinomycetes > Micromonosporales > Micromonosporaceae > Micromonospora > Micromonospora sp. NPDC047753. The sequence goes on from NZ_JBEYSL010000133.1 coordinate 9,094, forward strand.
GCAATTTCATCGGCTTGACGTCATCTCGTAACAGTGGAGTAACGATGGGTAATAAGCGCGCTTATTTCGGCATCGCCAGGGCGACATGTGCCCTCGGCCTTGCCGCCACCCTCCTGACCGGTTGCGGCTCCGACGGCGACTCCGGCGACGGCGTCACCAAACTGACCTTCGCCGCCTCGACCTTCGGCGACCCGGGCCGCGGGCCCCTGTTGACGAAGTGGCTTGACGAGTTCAACCAGAGCCAGACCAAGGTCCAGGTCTCCGCCGCCGCGGTGCCGTACCCGACCTTCGGTCAGACCGTGCTCACGCAGATGGGCAGCGGCAAGGGCCCCGACCTGGTCCGCTTCGACATGCCCGAGTTCGAGGCGGCCTCGGACGCCGGTCTCGTCGCACCGCTGGACAAGGTGATCGACGCCAGCAAGTACGACCTGCTCAAGCAGCCCGACCAGTTCATGGTCCACGACGGTGTCCGGCACGGCGTCATCTTCGAAGCGTCGAACTACGCGATGTTCTACAACGCGGACCTGATCCCGACGCCGCCGACCAGCTACGAGCAGTTCACCTCCACCGCCAAGTCGCTGACCAAGGGCGACGTCTTCGGCCTGGCGTTCCGCCAGACGGAGGCCGAGGAGGCCGGTGTCTGGCAGGACATCTTCAACTACGTCTACGGCTTCGGCGGCGCGTGGTCCGACGGAAAGAACCTGACGATCAACTCGCCGGAGAACCTCAAGGGCCTGCAGGCGTTCAAGGACCTGTACGACGCGAACGTGATCCCGCGTGGCGCGGACGCTGCCACGTTCCGGCGGATGTTCGCCGAGGGCAAGGTCGGGATGGAGCTCAACAACGGCGGTTACGTGACCGCCACGCGTGGCCAGAACGCCAAGCTGAACTTCAACGTCGCGCCCATCCCGTTCCCGGTCCGCAAGCAGGGCGCGATCCTCGCACCAATCGTGATCAACGAGGCCAGCGAGGGCAAGGACGAGGCCGCCACCTTCATCAAGTGGGCGCTGGAGCCGCAGAACCAGGTGAAGCTGCAGGAGATCCTCGGCGCGAGCAGCGTCGCCACCACCACGCAGCGCAGCGCGGAAGCGCTCAAGGCCACGCCGTTCCTCCCCGTCTTCGACGGGCTCACCGAGTCCAGCCTGCCGCAGATCGTGCTGGGGTTCGAGGCCAAGACGCCGGACATCCGCAAGGTGGTCGTGCAGAACGTGGTCGCGGCACTGCAGGGCAAGGCCGACCTCAAGTCGGCACTGGACCGCGCCCAGCAGCAGGCGACCGAACTGGTCCGCTGACCGCTCGACACGGCGACGCCGCCGACGCGACGATCCGTGCGTCGGCGGCGTCCTTCCCCCAGAAGGACCGATCCGATGACTGTGGTCGAGCAGACCGGAGTACCGAAGACAACACCCTCAGGCCGGCCCCGGCGTCGGCCCAGCCCGCTGGGTAGCAAGTGGACGCCGTACCTGTTCCTGGCACCCGCCGCACTGTTCATCCTCGTCTTCCAGGCGGTACCCCTCGTTCAGGAGGTGTACCTCAGCTTCACCAGGACGAGGCTGCTCAACCCCACCCGCAGTGAGTGGGTAGGGCTCGACAACTTCAACCGGATCTTCGGGGACCCCGAGTTCCACCGCACCCTGCTGATCACAGTCGTCTACGTGATCACCTGCGTGGTCGTCGCGATCGGCGCCGGACTCGCCGTCGCGCTCCTGCTCAACAGGAAGTTCCGCGGCCGTGGCGTGGCACGGGCGCTGGTGACCGTCCCGTGGGCCGCTCCGGGCATCGCGGTGGCGCTCATCGCCACCTGGATGCTCAACGCGCAGTACGGCATCGTGAACCGATTCCTTGACGCGGTCGGGCTCGGCGTCCCGGGTGGCGCCATCCTCGACAGCCCGCGCTACGCGCTCCCGGCGGTGCTCGCCACGACCATCTGGCAGCTCTTCCCGTTCACCTCCGTGGTGCTGCTCTCCGCCCTGCAGTCCGTACCGCAGGATCTCAACGAGGCCGCGACGGTGGACGGTGCCGGACGGTGGGCCACCTTCCGGGCTGTCACCTGGCAGGTCATCAAGCCGACGGTGGGTCTGTTGGCCCTGCTGATGACGATCTGGTCGCTGCGGCGGTTCGAGCTGATCTGGCTGATGACCAAGGGTGGGCCGGTCGGTGCCACCGAGACGCTCGTCATCGACCTCTATTCGCAGGCCTTCGACTCGAAGGAACTCGGTTCGGCGGCGGCCATCGGCATGGTCGGCGTCGTCATCTCGCTCATCGTCGTCATCGGCAGCCGCCTGGTCGCCCGCGCCGTGGAGAAGGGGGACGTCCGATGAGGCGCTTCCGTTTCGGTGTCACCGCACGGATCGTCGCCGTGCTCGTCGTGCTCGGTGTCGCGGTGTTCCCGCTGTACTGGATGTTCGTCACCGCGCTGTCCAGCAACAGTGACCTCTTCGCCGATCAGCCCCGGCTCACGCCGGACCTCGGCCAGTTCGGGGTCTTCGTGGATGCGCTCGCCGAGGGCAAGGCCGCCGGTTGGCTGCTCAACAGCCTGATCATCGCCGTCGGCACGATGGTGCTCTCCGTCGGCCTGGGCATCCCGCTCGGCTACGCGCTGTCCCGCTTCTCGTTCTGGGGCAAGGCCGTGCTGACAGTCGTTCTGCTGTTCACGCAGATGCTTCCCGAGGCGCTCATGGTCGTCCCGCTGTTCGCGCTGTTCCGCCGCTTCGAACTGCTCGACTCGCTGACCGGCCTCATCCTGGTGAACTCCGCCTTCGTCCTGCCGATCGTCGCGCTGATCCTCAAGGGCGCCATCGACGGCATCCCGAAGGAGTTGGAGGAGGCAGCGCGTGCCGACGGCGCCCGGCCCTTCACCACCCTGACCCGCATCAACGTGCCGCTCATCGCGCCGTCGATCGCGGCCACCGCTGTCATCGCGTTCTTCCACGCCTGGAACGAGTACGTGTTCGCTGTGACGTTCATCTTCAACCCGGACCTGCAACCCGCCTCCGTCGGCATCGCCAACTTCATCGGCGAGCTGGGTACACCGATCCAGACGGTGATGGCCGTCGCCTTCCTGTTCACGCTGCCGGCCGTCGCCTTCTACCTGTTGGTGCAGAAGTACGTGGTGTCCGGCATGACCGCCGGCGCGGTGAAGGGTTGAGCCGAAAGATGAAGATCGTCTCTGTCGACACACTCGTCGTCGACTTCTACCGTACGAACCTCGTCATCGTGCGGGTCCACAGCGACGAGGGCATCGTCGGGCTCGGCGAGGCCACCCTGGAGGGCAAGGAACGTGCCGTCCAGGGTGCCATCGCCGAGCTGGCCGAGGCGGTGGTGGGCCTGGATCCGACTAACATCTCGAAGATCCTCTACGAGACCGCGCGGGACTGGTACTGGCGCGGCGGCCCGGTGATCATGACGGCGTTGAGTTCGCTGGAGATGGCCCTCTGGGACATCTCGGCGCGTGAGCTCGGCGTACCGGTCTCCCGGCTTCTCGGCGGCGCGACCCGCGACCGGGTCCGCGCGTACGCGAACGGCTGGTTCTCAGGTGCCGTCACGCCGGAGGACTACGCGGCCGCCGCGCGCCGGACCGTGGAATCGGGCTTCCGGGGCCTCAAGTGGGACCCGTTCGAGAACTACGACCTGACCATCACCACCGCCCAGTTGGACCGGGTGCTGGCCCAGATCGACGCGGTCCGTGGCGCGGTGGGCCGCGAGGTGGAGCTGTTCATCGAGGGGCACGGGCGCTTCGACGTCCGCCACGCCATCAAGGTGGCGAAGGAGATCGCCCAGTTCGACCCGGTGTGGTTCGAGGAGCCCTGCCCGCCGGACAACCTCGACGCGCTCGTCGACATCCGTCGCGCGTCGCCGGTGCCGATCGCGGCGGGGGAGCGGTGGTACGGGCGGCAGGGCTTCGCGCCGGCGCTGGCCCGCCAGGCGGTCGACTTCGTCCAGCCCGACGTGACGCACGCCGGGGGGATCGCCGAGCTGGCCTTCATCTCCACGCTCGCCGCGACCAGCTACGTGGGCTTCGCGCCGCACAACCCGAGTGGTCCACTCAGCACCGCCGCGACGCTGCAACTCGGGGCCACGTTGCCCAACTTCCGGTACCTGGAGATCATGGCGACCGACGTGCCCTGGCGCCCCGAGATCACCAACGAGCGGCTGGTGCTGACCGACGACGGCGACATCCTCATCCCGACCGGGATCGGCCTGGGCATCGAGGTGGACCTCACAGCGATCGAGCAGCATCCGTTCACACCACACCCGCTGCGGATGTTCCAGGACGCCGTCTTCGACATCCGTCCCCGCGACGAGCGGTCCTTCTTCAACCTGGAGAGCGACTCATGACGCTGCCACGGCCCCGAGGGTCGGCTGCGGACTGGGTCGGTACCGCCGCCGAGGCGTTGCCGGACGATGCCGACAGCGTCCTCATCGGCCGGATCTGGGACCCGTCCAGCGACGGACCCTCACCGGTGACCGTCCGCGACGGCGAGGTCATCGACATCAGCCACCGGTTCCCGACCGTCCGCGACATCTGTGAGCTGCCCGATCCCGCCGCGACAGTGGCTGGGCTCGACGGGCCGAGGGTTGGCGACTTCGCCGAGATACTGGCCAACACGGGGGCCGCGACCCGCGACCGTAGCCGGCCCTGGTTGCTCGCCCCGGTCGACCTCCAGGCGCTCAAGGCCGCCGGGGTCACCTTCCCGATCTCGATGATCGAGCGCGTGATCGAGGAGCGGGCGCGGGGAGACCTGGCGCTGGCGGCGGACATCCGGCACCGCATGCTCGCCGACGTCGGTGTCGACCTGCACAGCCTGGAGGCGGGCTCACCGGAGGCGGATCGGCTCAAGAGTCTGCTGATCGCCGAGGGCATGTGGAGCCAGTACCTGGAGGTCGGCATCGGGCCGGACGCCGAGATCTTCACCAAGGGGCAGATCCTCTCCGCCGTCGGCACCGCCGTTCCGGTCGGCGTGCTCGCCGCCTCGACCTGGAACAACCCGGAACCCGAGGTCACGCTCATCGTCCAGTCCAGTGGCCGGATCGTGGGCGCCACCCTCGGCAACGACGTGAACCTGCGCGACATCGAGGGCCGCTCGGCGCTCCTGCTTCCCCTGGCCAAGGACAACAACGCCTCCTGCTGGCCGAGGTTGCGGCCCACAACGCATTGCGGGGTGTCCGCCAGGCCCGCCAACTGATACCGCTCCGCGAGCCGGGCCGCCGCCTCCGCCACCGGCGTGATCCAGAACGCGCCGGGCTGGTCGTTCGTCGGCCAACCCATCATCCCCGAGTC
>NZ_JBEYSL010000134.1:0-14343 GCF_040642735.1 Micromonospora sp. NPDC047753
AAGCAGGTGCTGGTGACGGTGGTCGAGCACGCCATGCTCCGGCTCCAGTCCGAGCACGGGCGGGGCTTCCCGACGCCGGTCGGCTGAAACGTCGCGTCACGGCCGGCAGGCTACGGCCGGCCGTGACGAGTTTAGGGCGTGTGGCAGTGCCCTCGGCCCGACCGGGGACTCCGCACGCCCTAGTCGACCCGCAGCCGGTAGCCGCGCTTCACCACGGTCTGCACCACGCGGGGCGCGCGCAGCCCGGCCCGGAGCCGGGCGACGGCCATCTCGACGGCGTGCTCGTCCGCGCCCCGGGGCAGGGTCCTCAGCAACGCCGTGCGGGACAACACCCGACCCGGGGTCTGGGCCAGCGCCCGCAGCACCGCCATCGGCGCGGGCGCGAGCGGCCGCAGCTCGCCGTCGATCACCGCGGCGTGCCCGCGCAACGTGAGCAGGTGCCCGCCGGCCTTGAACGTCACGGTCCGGCGGGGCAGCTCGTCGACGATGGTCCGCACCAGTGCGCCCAACCGGGCCCGGCCGGGCGCGCTCACCGGCACCCCGTGCCGCAGCAGCGGCTCGGCGGTCACCGCCCCGACGCAGCTCGCCAGCACGTCGCTGCGCAACGCCGACAGCACCGCGTCGGTACGGTCGCCGGCGGCCCGCAGCAACGCCTCGGCCGCCGGTGCCGAGGTGAACGTCACCGCGTCCACCAGCCGACCGGCGATCAGATCGATCAGCCGGTGCAGCGGCGCCGGATCGGTCGGCGGCGCCCAGCGGTAGACCGGCACCTCGATGACAGTGGCGCCCGCCGCCTCCAACGCGAGCGTGCACTCGGGTTGCCGCTCGCCGTGCAGCTGCATGGCGATGACCTGCCCGGCGACGCCACGCCGGCGCAGGTGCTCGACCACCTCGTCGCAGCTCTCCGAGGCGGGTGACCACTGGTCGTGCAGCCCGGCCGCCCGGATCGCACCGCGTGCCTTCGGGCCGCGCGCCACCACGTACGAGCTGGCCAGCACGGAGCGCAGTGGCTCGGCCAGCCCCCAGCCCTCGGCCGCCTCCAACCAGCCGCGCATGCCGATGCCGGTGTTGGCCATCAGGATGTCCGGCGGTTGGTCGAGGCAGGCGCGGGTCGCCTCGCGCAGTTCGGTGTCGTCGGACAGCGGCACGATCCGCAGCGCCGGGGCGAGCACCACCCGGGCGCCCCGCCGTTCGAGCAGCGCGGCCAACTCGTCGCGCCGCCGGTCGGCGGTCACCCCGATGGTGAAGCCCGCCAGTTCTTCGCGCATCAACCCTCCTGTCGCAGCCGCACCTCGACCAGCCCGTCGCGGCACCGTGCGTCGTGCCGAGCCACCGCCACCCCGGGCAGGTCGAGGCAGTGCCCGCTGCGCAGGTCGTACACCTGCTTGTGCAGCGGTGACGCGACGGTCGGCACGCCGCCGCGGCTGCCGACGATGCCCCGGGACAGCACGTACGCCCCGGAGACCGGATCGCGGTTGTCGATCGCGAACAGCTCGTCGGCGGTCCGGAAGAGAGCGATCTGCACCCCGTCGACCAGTGCGGCGACGCCCCGGTCCGGTTCCAACCGGTCGAGCGGGCAGACGGTGGTCCAGGTCAGCGTGAGGGTCTGGGTCATCGCCGTACCTCCGGTAGGCCGAGGGTGACCGGTTGCCGACGGTGACCGTTGGTCGCCTCGGATCCGGTCGGGGACTGGTCGCGTACGGGAACCGGCTGGCCGCGTTCCCGGATGAAGGTGATCGACGGGTCGGGTACGTCGGGGGCGTTGACGAAGGAGGTGTAGCGGCGCAGCCGATCCGGGTCGTCCAGGACGTCGCGCCACTCGTCGGAGTACGACGAGACGTGTCGGGCCATCGCCGCGTCAAGGTCCTCGCAGAGCCCGAGCGAGTCGTCCACGATCACCGAGCGCAGGTGGTCCAGGCCACCGTCCATCGCCTCGATCCAGCCGGCGGTGCGTTGCAGCCGGTCGGCGGTGCGGATGTAGTAGATGAGGAACCTGTCGATCAGCCTGATCAGGGCGTCAGTGGTCAGGTCGGTGGCGAACAGGTCGGCGTGCCGGGGTCGGAAACCGCCGTTGCCGCCGACGTAGAGATTCCAGCCGGTCTCGGTGGCGATGATGCCGAAGTCCTTGCTGCGTGCCTCCGCGCACTCCCGGGCGCAACCGGAGACCGCCGACTTCAGCTTGTGTGGAGCACGCAGTCCGCGATAGCGCAGCTCCAGCGCGACGGCCAGGCCCACCGAGTCCTGCACCCCGTACCGGCACCAGGTCTCGCCCACGCACGACTTCACAGTGCGCAGCGCCTTGCCGTACGCGTGCCCGGACTCGAAGCCGGCGTCGACCAGCCGCCGCCAGATCTGCGGCAGCTGCTCGACCCGCGCCCCGAACAGGTCGATCCGCTGCCCGCCGGTGATCTTCGTGTAGAGCTGGAAGTCCCGGGCGACCTCGCCGATCACGATCAGCTTCTCCGGGGTGATCTCGCCGCCCGGGATCCGGGGCACCACCGAGTAGCTGCCGTCGCGTTGCAGGTTGGCCAGGAAGTGGTCGTTGGTGTCCTGCAACGACGCCTGTTCGCCGTCGAGCACGTGCCCGCTGCCCAGCGAGGCGAGGATGGACGCCACCACCGGTTTGCAGATGTCGCAGCCGCGGCCCCGACCGTGCTCGGCGACCAGCCGGGAGAAGGTGCGGATGCCGCGGACGCGGACGATCTCGAACAGCTCCCGCCGGCTGACGTCGAAGTGCTCGCAGAGCGCGCTGGACTGCGCCACCCCGGCCGCGTCCAGGAGCTGCTTCAGCATCGGCACGCAGGAGCCGCAGCTGGTGCCGGCCCGGGTGCACGCCTTCAACGCCGGCACGTCCGCGCAACCGTCGGCGATGGCGGCGTCCACATCGCCCCGGGTCACCGCGTTGCAGGAGCAGACCTGCGCGGCGGCGGGCAGCGCCCCGGCGTCCGCGCCGCCGCCGTCCGGAGCGAGCAGCGCCAACGGCGCGGCCGGCAGCGGGCCGCCCACGCTGGCCCGCAGCGTCGGGTACGCGCTGGCGTCACCCACCAGCACCCCGCCGAGCAGTGTGTGCGCGTCGTCGGAGAGGACCAGCTTCGCGTAGACCCGGGTGGCCGGGTCGGTGAACGTGACGTCCAGGCAGCCCTCGGTCGTGCCGTGGGCGTCGCCGAACGAGGCCACGTCGACCCCGAGCAGCTTGAGTTTGGTGGCGGTGTCCGCGCCGGGGAAGGTCGCCGCGCCACCGACCAGCCGATCGGCCACCACCTCGGCCGTCGCATACCCCGGCGCGACCAGACCGTGGCAGGTGCCGTCGACCGCCGCGCACTCTCCGACGGCCCAGATCCGCTCGTCGGCGGTACGACAGGTCTCGTCGACCAGCACCCCGCCGCGCGGGCCCAGCGGCAGACCGGCGTCCCGGGCCAACTGGTCCCGGGGCCGGATGCCGGCGGCCACCACCACCAGCTCGGCGTCGAGGGCGGTGCCGTCGGACAGTTCCAGGGCCGCGACGCCGCCGTCCGGGCCGGGCCGGATCGCTGTGGTCGCCACCCCGAGATGGGTCCGTACGCCCAGTTCGTCGACGTAGCGGCGGAGCATCGCGCCGCCGGCCTGGTCCACCTGCACCGGCATCAGCCGGGGCGCGAACTCGACCACGTCGGTGCTGAGGCCGAGCAGTCGCAGGGCATTGGCGGCCTCCAGGCCGAGCAGCCCACCACCGATCACCGCGCCGACCCGTCGGCCCCGCGCGTACGCCCGGATCGCCGCCAGGTCGTCGAGGGTCCGATAGACGAAGACCCCGGGCAGCTCCGTGCCGGCCACCGGCGGCACGAACGCGTACGACCCGGTGGCGAGCACCAGCGCGTCGTAGCGGTATTCGCCGACGGCGGTGGTCACCACCTGGCGGTCCCGGTCGACGGCGGTGGCCGGCTCGCCGAGGCGCAGCCGCACCCCGTCGTGTGGGGTGTGCAGGTTGAGTTCGCTTTCACTGACCCCGTCGAAGTACGCCGAGAGCCGCACCCGGTCGTACGCCGGGCGCCCCTCCTCGGCCAGCACCGTCACCCGCCAGTCGCCCTGTGGGTCACGGGCGCGCAGCGCGTCCACGAAACGCTGCCCGACCATGCCGTTGCCGATGACGATCAGTTCGCCGCCGCTCATCGCGTCACCTCCACCGATTCCGCCTGGCTCAGCCAGTCGACGATGCCGCTCACCGCGTCCCGGCATCCGCCGCATCCGGTGCCGGCCCGGGTCGCGGCCACCACCGCATCGACGGTCCGGGCGCCGGAGCGCCAGCTTCTGACCAGTGCGCCCTTGCTCACCGTGTTGCACTGACAGACCGTGGCCGCGTCCGGCATCAGCGCCGGTGAGGCGGCCGGCGTCGCGCCGACCGTGCCGAGCGCCCGGCCGAGCAGCAGCGCCCGGCGGTCACTCGGCACCGGCTGGGCACGGTCGAAGAGTTGGATCACCGTGCCGACCGCCGGGTTGTCGCCGAGCAGGATCGCGCCGATCAGCCGCTCGTCCCGGATCCGCAACCGGGCGTAGGTGCCCCGGGTCGGGTCGGCGAACGTCAACTCCTCGCCCGGTCCGCCACCGGCCGCGTCACCCATCGAGGCCAGGTCGATCCCGGCGGCCTTCAGTCGGGTCACCACCGGCCGGGGCCGGTACCGGGCCAGTGGGTCCGTGCCGCTCAGTACGTCCGCGAGCACCTGGGCCTGGGCCCAGGCGGGCGCGACCAGCCCGGTGAGCAGGCCGTCGTGCTCGGCGCAGTCGCCGATCGCCGAGATGGACCGGTCGCTGGTGCGCAGCCGGTCGTCCACCACCACGCCGCGCCGCACGATCAGGCCGGCGGCCTGCGCGAGTGTGGTGTCCGGGCGTACGCCACAGGAGAGCACCAGCAGGTCGGCGCGGAGCGTCCGGCCGTCGGCGAGGTCGAGGCGGACGCCGCTGGCGTCCGCGACCACGCCGGTCGCCGAAACCCCCAGTTGGACGGTGACGCCGAAACCGGCGAGCGTGCCCGCGAGCACCGCGCCGGCGGTCGGGTCCAGTTGCCGTTCCATCAGGTGTTCTCGCGGGTGCACGACAGTGGTGGCCAGCCCTCGGGTGGCCAGCCCTCGGGCGGCTTCCAGGCCGAGCAACCCGCCGCCGAGCACCAGTGCGCTGCGAGCGCCGTCCGCCGCGGCGAGGATCCGCCGGCAGTCGTCCAGGGTCCGAAAGGGCACCACCCGCTCCGGCAGGTTCGCCGGGTCGAGGCCGGGCAGTGGCGGCACCACCGCACGGGCGCCGGTGGCGAGCACCAGGTGGTCGTATCCGATTCGTTCGCCGTCGTCGGTGCGGACCTCCCGGGCGGACCTGTCGACGGCGGTCACCGGTACGCCGCTGCGCAGGTCGACGCCGTGCCCGGCGGCTTCGGTCAGCTCCACGTCCGGCTCGTCGATCCGGCCGGCCAGCAGTGTGGAGAGCAGGATCCGGTTGTACGCGCGGTGCGGCTCGGCCCCGAGGACTGTGACCTTCCGGTCTCCCTCCCGGGCGTGCAGCTCACCGGCGAGGCGCGCGCCCGCCATCCCGTTGCCGACGATGACCACCCGGGCGGTCATGCCTTCTCCACCCGGACCGCGCAGATCTTGAACTCGGGCATCCCGGAGATCGGGTCCACCGCGTCGTTCGTCACCGAGTTGGCGCGTCCCGCCCCCGCGTAGTGGAACGGGGCGAACACGGTGTCGGGTCGGATCCCGGCGCTGAGCCGGGCCGGCGCGCGGAACTCCCCTCGGCGCGAGGTGACCCGCACCGGGTCGCCGTCGTCGATGCCCAGCCGGGTGGCCAGGTCGGGGTGCAGTTCGACGAACGCCTCCGGGGCGGCACGGCGGAGCGCCGCAACCCGTCGGGTCTGGGTGCCCGACTGGTACTGCGCCAGCACCCGACCGGTGGTGAAGTGCAGCGGGTACGTGGCGCAGACCTCCTCGGCGGCCGGCCGATGGTCGACGGGGTGGAAGCGGGCCCGGCCGTCCGGGGTGGCGAACCTCGTGGCGAAGAGTCGGGGCGTGTCCGGCCCGTCCTCGGTCGCACACGGCCAGTAGACCCCGTCTTCGGCGTCGATCCGGTCCCAGCTGATGCCGGCGTAGTCGGCGGCCCCGCCAGCGGAGGCACGGCGCAGCTCGGCGAAGACGACAGCCGGGTCGGCCGGGAACCGAGCCGCCGCCACGGCTTCCGGTCGCGTGTCGGCCAACGCCACGCCGGCCGGTCCGGGGCTCGCTGGTGCGGCGTCTGCCGGTGCCGTGTCGGCCGGTTGGGCGGTGGGCGCCTCGGCGGCTGCCAGCCGCACCGCCAGGTCGGAGATGATGGCGAGGTCGGTGCGGACGCCCGGCGGGGGCGGCCGTAGCGCGCGCCGACGCAGCACCCGACCTTCCAGGTTGGTCATGGTGCCGTCCTCCTCGGCCCACTGCGCGGTGGGCAGCACCACGTCCGCCAGCGCGGCCGTCTCGGAGAGCAGGAGGTCCGCGACGACAAGCAGGTCGAGGTCGCGCAGCCGGCCCTCGATGCGGGCCGCCCGGGGTGCCGAGACCACCGGGTTCGACCCGAACACCAGCAACGCGCGCGGGCCACCAGGGGCGCCGAGCGAGTCGAGCAGTTTGTAGGCGGGCACTCCCGGGCCGGGCAGTTCGTCGGCCGGCACGCCCCAGACCCCGGCCACGTGCTCGCGGGCCGCCGGGTCGTCGATCCGCCGGTAGCCGGGGAGCTGGTCGGCCTTCTGCCCGTGCTCCCGCCCGCCCTGGCCGTTGCCCTGGCCGGTGAGGCAGCCGTACCCCGAACCGTCGCGGCCGGGCAGACCGAGGGCGAGAGCGAGATTGACGTACGCGGTGACGGTGTCCACCCCCTTGGCGTGCTGCTCGGCGCCGCGCGCAGTCAGGATGATCACGCGACCGCCGGTGCCCAGCGCTCGGGCGGTCGCCTCCAGGTCGGCCACCGGCACCCCGGAGAGCTGTTCCGCGCGGGCCGGCCACCAGGCGGCGACGCCTCGGCGGACCGCGTCGAATCCGGTGGTGCGGTCGGCCACGTAGGCCCGGTCGACCCAACCTTCGGTGAGAGCGATGTGCAGCAGCGCGTTGGCCACCGCGAGGTCGGTGCCGGGCAGCGGTTGCAGGTGCAGGTCTGCCTGGCGGGCGGTGGCGGTGACCCGGGGGTCGACGACGATCAGTTTCCCGCCGTTGCGGCGCTGCTCGGTGAGCCAGCGCACCAGCGGCGGCATGGTCTCCGCCGGGTTCGCTCCGACCAGCAGCAGCGTGTCGGCCCGTCCCAGGTCGGCGAGGGGGAACGGCAGCCCGCGGTCGATGCCGAAGGCCCGCATCCCGGCGGCCGCCGCCGAGGACATGCAGAACCGTCCGTTGTAGTCGATGTGCCTGGTGCGCAGCCCGATCCGGGCGAACTTCCCCAACGCGTACGCCTTCTCGTTGGTCAGGCCACCACCGCCGAAGACGGCGACCGCGTCCCGGCCGGCGTCGTCCTGGACGGCGCGGATGCCGGCGACCACCCGGTCGAGTGCGGTGTCCCAGCTCGCCGGGTGCAGTTCGCCGGTGGCCGCGTCGCGCACCAGCGGAGTGGTCAGCCGATCCGGGTGGTCGAGTAGTTCGGCGGCGGTCCACCCCTTCTGGCAGAGCCCGCCCCGGTTGGTGGGGAACTGGCGCGGGTGGACCGTCACACCGGTGTCGTCAGCGCGCAGTGTCATCCCGCACTGCAGTGCGCAGTACGGGCAGTGCGTCGCCACTTCCCGGGGCGTCAGCCCCGGTGGAGTCGCCGACCGTGCACCGTCTGTCATGTCGGGAAAGCGTGCCGCCGGGCGGTTTCCGGTCCGGGTCCCTTCTGTTTCGGTCCTGTCAAGTGGGGCTCACACCGCACAGGGGCAGCGAGCGCGTTGGAGGGTGCGGGTCGGATCCTGTGGAGCTGAATCGCCGACGACACCGGTGGTCGATTCGTTCGCGACATCAGCTCTGAAGCGACAACACGCCTCACCTCCTGGGTGCCGTCAGGGCAGGTCGGCGCGGTGTGGGCGCCGGGTCACTGGCAGCCAGCCCAGAAACCGGGCGTGAAGTGCTCGCAGGTCGGGGCGAACCCCCAGGGAGTACAGGTCGTCGAACGCGTCCTGCATGTTCGCTGCCAGGTAGAACGCCAGGGCGATCGAGTGGCCGTAGAACTCGGTCGTGAGGTGAAGCCGAGCCGGCGAACACGGCCAGGCAGCGGCGCAGTTACGGCAGAGCCACGACGGTCGCATCGGATGGTGCGGACGAGGGCGGCGGCTCATCCGACCCTCACCGGACCGCGCCTGACGGGCGTGCGGGCGACGGGCCGGCGGGGCGGCGGGGCGGGGCGGGCCCGGCCAGATCAGGCCCGCGGGCATCACGGACAGCGACCGGCGCGACCGCGTCACCGTTCGCGGCCAGCTCGTAACCGTCGATCCACAGCCACCCGTCGTACGTCGGCCAGTCGCGAACGCGAATCACGCGGACGAAGATCGGACGCAGGAACTGCGCACTCGCGGCGCGGGTCCGGTGCAGGACCTCGCCCGCCAGCCGCGCCGTCGCCGCCGCAGTGCTTATAATGTGGGAAAATCGTCTCACTTTTTGGGAGACCGCGATGAGCGTGACGGACGTCTTCGACGCCGTGGCCGGCACGTACGACGAGGCGCGCAGGCGGCTGGTGCCGTGCTTCGACAGCTTCTACGGCACCGCCGTCCAGGTGGCCGCGCCGCCGTTGCGGGCCGCGCTCGCCGCCGGGCGTACCCCGCAGGTTCTGGACCTGGGCGCGGGCACCGGCCTGCTCTCGTTGCTGCTCGCCGCGGCGGTGCCCGGAGTCCGGCTGACCCTGGTGGACGGAGCGCCGGCGATGCTCGCCCGCGCCACCGACCAGCTGGACGCGCGGTCCGTGCCACACCGAACGGTCCACGCCGACCTGGCCGACGAACTGCCGCCGGGCCGGTACGACGCGGTGGTCAGCGCGCTGGCGATCCACCACCTGGACGACGCCGGCAAGCGCGTGCTCTACCGGCGCGCCGCCGCCGCGTTGGCACCGGGTGGGGTGTTCGTCAACGCCGAGCAGGTGGCCGGCCCGACGCCGGAACTGGACCGGCGCTACGACGAGGTGTGGATGCAACGGATCACCGAGCTGGGTGCGTCCCCCGACGAGATCGCTGCTTCCCGGGAGCGGATGCGCCACGACCGCCCGGCGACAGTGGCCGACCAGTGTCGGTGGCTCGCCGAGGCGGGCCTGGTCGACGTCGACTGCTACTTCAAGGAGTGGCGCTTCGCGGTGTTCGGCGGCCGGGCCGGGTGAGCCCGACGGAATGTGCGTTTCACCGCCCGGGGACGAGCCGGTGAGCGCAGGGATGACTGTCGGTCATACCTCTGGGTAATCTGCTCGGCATGACTGCCAAGGTGACTCTCTCGTTCACGGACGAGACCATCGAGGAGGCGCGGCGGTTCGCCAAGCGCGAAGGGCTGTCGCTCTCCGCATGGATGGACCAGGCCGCCCGGGAGAAGGCGCTGCGCGAGGTCTTCACCGCGCACGCCGCCGCCGTGGGCCGCGCCAGCCTGGATCTGGAGTCTGCCGCGCTCGCCGACGCCCGCGAGGTGGGCATGGTCAACGACCTGTTCTCCGGCGGACGGCCGCGTGCTGCGTAGGGGTGAGATCTGGCGCATCGAAGGCGCCCGGGAACGCCTCGGCCTCGTGATCAGCTCGGACGTCTACAACTCCACCGACGTGCCCATCGTGATCGTGGTCGAGGTGGTCGAGGAATCGCTCCTGCGGGACTCGCCGCTCGCCGTGTCGATGGGCCGGTACGTGGTGATGCCCGACCGGATCTCCTCGCCCATGAAGAAGTGGTTCACCGCGTGCGTGGACGTCGCCGACACCGAGACCATGCTCCGGGTCGGTCGGGCGCTGCGCATCCTCCAGCAGCTCTGACCGGAAGGGCAGCCCTGCGCACGCCGCCCCCGGTGGCGTGCTCACCATCGCCGCCGGCCCGTGGTGCGATCCCCGTTTCCGGCCCGACCCGCGACGGGCACTGCCAGGTAACCGGCCGTTCCTAGCGTTTCTGCTCGTCACATCGACGAGGAGGAGCCGCCGTGAGCACGCTCACCAGCACCGTAGTCACCGCCGAGCCGCCCGCCGTCACCGGTCGTCGGCAGCCGCTGCACGACTGGCGCCCCGAGGACCCGGACTTCTGGCAGGCCACCGGCGCGCCGATCGCCCGGCGCAACCTCTGGGTCTCCATCTTCGCGGAGCACGTCGGCTTCTCGGTGTGGAGTCTCTGGTCGGTCACAGTGCTCTTCCTCGGCCCCGCGTACGGCATCGATCCGGCCGGGAAATTCCTGCTCACCGCCGTGCCGGCCGCCCTGGGCGCGGTGCTGCGACTGCCGTACACGCTGGCGGTGGCCCGCTTCGGCGGACGACGCTGGACGATCATCAGCGCACTGCTGTTGCTGGTGCCCGCGGTCCCGATGACGGTGCTGCTGGAACCCGGCGTGTCCTACACCACCCTGATGGTGCTCGCCTGCCTCACCGGGGTCGGCGGTGGCAACTTCGCCTCCTCGATGGCGAACATCAACCTGTTCTACCCACAGCGGCTCAAGGGGCGGGCGCTCGGGCTCAACGCCGGTGGCGGCAACCTGGGCGTACCCGCTGTGCAGTTGGTCGGCCTGGCCGTCCTTGCCACCGCTGGTGCCGCGTACCCCCGGTTGGTGCCGGCGGTCTACCTGCCGCTGATCGTGCTGGCCGCGCTGGCGGCGGCCCGCTGGTTGGACACCGTGCCCGGGGCGCGCAACGAGCCGGGCGCGTTGCGGGAGGCGGCCCGCGACCCGCACACGTGGGTGATGTCGCTGCTCTACATCGGCACCTTCGGCTCGTTCATCGGCTTCGGTTTCGCCTTCGGGCAGGTGCTCCAGCTCCAGTTCGCCGAGCGGTTCCCGACCCCGGTCGACGCCGCCTGGCTGACGTTTCTGGGCCCGCTGGTCGGCTCGCTGATCCGGCCGCTGGGTGGTCATCTCGCCGACCGCTTGGGCGGGGCACGGGTGACCTTCTGGAACTTCGTGGCGATGGCGGCCGGCGCGAGCACAGTGCTGTACGCGGCCCGGGAGCGTTCGTTCGGGCTCTACCTCGCGGGGTTCCTCGCCCTCTTCGTCTTCTCCGGCGTCGGCAACGGCTCCACGTACAAGATGATTCCGGCGATCTTCCGGGCCCGGTCGGCGGACGCGGTGGCCACGGGTCAGCGTGATCCGGAGGCCGCCGCGCGGTGGGCGCGGCGGATGACCGGCGCGTTGATCGGCATCGCGGGTGCGATCGGCGCCTTCGGCGGGGTGCTGGTCAACATCGCGTTCCGCCAGTCGTTCCTCAGCTCGGGCAACGCCGACGCCGCCTACCTGGCCTTCATCGGCTGGTACGCGTTGTGCTTCGCGGTCACCTGGGTGGTCTACCGCCGTCCGAGGGCCGGTCGACTCACCAACGTGTGAGCTGAGACACCCTCGGCGCGTCGCCGCGCGGGACCGCACCCCCGTTTTGACCTGCGGACCGGGCGCCGGGTATCGTTGCCTGCTGTTGTACGACATCCAGAGGCGTGCCCCTTCAGGTACGCTTGGTCGTTCGTGCGCGCTGGTCCGGCCTGCTAGATCTGGTCACCTCGGCGCGCGACCCCAGACCGACGACGAGACAAGGTAGACCTGTGCGTACGTACAGCCCGAAGCCGGGTGAGATCGAGCGTCAGTGGCACGTCATCGACGCCTCTGATGTCGTGCTGGGCCGCCTGGCCACCCACGCCGCCACGTTGCTGCGTGGTAAGCACAAGCCGACTTTCGCGCCGCACGTCGACACGGGCGACTTTGTCGTCATCGTGAACGCGGGCAAGGTTGCGTTGACCGGCAACAAGCGCCAGACCAAGGTCGCTTACCGCCACTCCGGTTACCCGGGTGGTCTGAAGCAGATCGGCTACGACGAGCTGCTGACCAAGCGTCCCGAGCGGGCCATCGAGCTGGCTGTGAAGGGGATGCTCCCGCACAACAAGCTCGGCCGTCAGCTGATCAAGAAGCTGAAGGTCTACGCCGGTGCCGAGCACCCGCACCTCGCGCAGCAGCCGGTGCCGTTCGAGATCAAGCAGATCGCGCAGTGAGCGCGGGCGAAGGAAGCAGCATGACCGACATCATCGAGACCGAGGTCGCCCCGGAAGCCCCCGAGGCCACCGAGGCGCCGGCGCCCGTCGCCCGCGCGCCTCGTGGTGACCGGCCGATCCAGACCGTGGGCCGCCGCAAGGAGGCCATCGTCCGGGTCCGCATCGTCCCGGGCACCGGCAAGATCACCTGTAACGGCCAGGACCTTGAGGCCTACTTCCCGAGCAAGGTGCACCAGCAGCTCATCAAGGACCCGCTGGTCACCGCCGAGAAGCTCGAGCAGTTCGACGTGATCGCCAACCTGCGTGGCGGCGGCACCACCGGCCAGGCCGGTGCGCTCCGGCTGGGCATCGCCCGCGCGTTGATCATCAACGAGCCGGACGACCGCCCCGCCCTCAAGAAGGCCGGCTTCCTCACCCGTGACGCCCGGGTCAAGGAGAGCAAGAAGTACGGCCTCAAGAAGGCCCGTAAGGCTCCCCAGTACTCGAAGCGCTGATCTTTCCCAGCGCGTTGTACTTCTGACGGACGGCCGGTCCGCCTCCCCCTCGTCGGGGGGAGGTGGGTCGGCCGTTCCGCTTTCTCCTCACTGGCAGTGCACTTTCGGAGGTTGGCGGGTATGGGTCGGTTGTTCGGCACGGACGGCGTACGCGGGCGGGCGAACGCGGATCTCACCCCGGAATTGGCGCTGGCGCTCGCGGTGGCCGCCGCGCACACACTCGCCGAGACGGACCGCAGTCATCCGCCGCTCGCCGTCGTCGGTCGCGACACCCGCGCCAGCGGCGAGATGCTGGAGGCCGCCGTGGTCGCCGGGCTGACCAGCGCCGGTGCCAACGTGGTGCGGGTCGGTGTGCTGCCCACCCCGGCGGTGGCGTTCCTCACCGCCGAGGCCAAGGCCGACCTGGGTGTGATGCTCTCCGCGTCGCACAACCCGATGCCGGACAACGGCATCAAGCTCTTCGCCGCCGGCGGGCACAAGTTGCCCGACGAGATCGAGATGCAGATCGAGGCGGCCGTCGAGACGAACGCCACCACCGCCTGGGACCGGCCGATCGGTGCCGGCGTCGGCCGGGTGCACGACCTGCTCGACGGTGCCGACCACTACGTCCAGCACCTGGTGGGCACCGTTCCGCACCGGCTCGACGGGATCAAGGTCGTGGTCGACTGCGCCAACGGCGCAGCCGCCGAGGTCGCCCCCGTCGCCTACCGGGAGGCCGGCGCCGAGGTCATCGCCATCCACGCGGAGCCCGACGGGCTGAACATCAACGACGACTGTGGCTCCAACCACATCGAGGCGCTGCGCGCCGCCGTGGTCGAGCACGGCGCTCACCTGGGCATCGCCCACGACGGCGACGCCGACCGCTGCCTGGCGGTCACCGCCGACGGCGACGAGGTGGACGGCGACCAGGTCATGGCGATCCTCGCGCTGGCCATGCGGGACGCCGGCACGCTCACCCAGGACACCCTGGTGGCCACCGTGATGAGCAACCTCGGGCTGCGGCTCGCGATGTCCGCGCAGGGCATCCGCCTGATCGAGACCAAGGTCGGTGACCGCTACGTGCTGGAGGAGCTGCGCGCCTCCGGGCTGGCGCTCGGCGGTGAGCAGAGCGGCCACATCGTGATGCCCGCGCACGCCACCACCGGCGACGGGGTGCTGACCGGTCTGCACCTGATGGCTCGGATGGCGGCCACCGGCCAGTCCCTCGCCGAGTTGGCCTCGGTGGTCACCAAGCTGCCCCAGGTGCTGATCAACGTGCCGGTCGGCGACCGGACCGTCGGCGCCGCCGCACCCGCGGTACGCGCCGAGGTCGAGCGGGCCGAGGCGGAGCTGGGGGAGACCGGCCGGGTGCTGCTGCGCCCGTCGGGCACCGAGCCGCTGGTCCGGGTGATGGTCGAAGCGGCCACCGAGGCGACAGCCCGTGAGGTCGCCGAGCGGATCGCCGAGCTGGTCCGCACCGCGAGCCCGGTCGCCTAGCTCTGCTGGACGCTGTGGAGCTGAACCGTTTACGGCATCAGCTCCACAGCCGCCGGGCGTGCCGGATCGACGTCAGCGGCTCGGGCCCAGAGCGTGCAGCCGGCTGACCGCCTCGGTCAGCACCTCCGGGCGCTTGCAGAAGGCGAACCTGACCAGCCGCCGGCCCGCGTCGACGTCGTCGTAGAAGACCTGGGTGGGCACCGCCACCACGCCGCAGCGCTCCGGCAACGAGCG
>NZ_JBEYSL010000135.1:0-14321 GCF_040642735.1 Micromonospora sp. NPDC047753
CGCCGAAGCGAGGACCGGCTAGCACTAAGTGTGACATTCTGCGCGTAACGGGTGGACGCCGCGCCTCAACCATGGCGGTGAACAGGGAGCGCGTCAGCATGAGCGAGCAGAACGGCACGGTGGTCATCGGTGCGGGGCCGGCCGGGCTCACCGCGGCGTACGAGCTGCTCCGGCACGGCCGGTCGGTTCAGGTGTTCGAGGCCGACGAGGTGGTCGGCGGGATCAGTCGGACCGTGGAGCGCGACGGGTGGCGGTTCGACATCGGCGGGCACCGGTTCTTCACCAAGGTGCCGCGGGTGGAGGCGTTCTGGCACGAGATCCTGCCGGACGAGGACTTCCTGACCCGGCCCCGGATGAGCCGCATCTTCTACCGGGGCGCCCTGTTCAACTACCCGCTCAGCGCCGTGAACGCGCTGCGCAACCTGGGTCTGCCCGAGGCCGTCCGCTGCCTCGGCTCGTACGCCCGCGCCCGACTGCGGCCACCACGGGACCAGTCGCACTTCGAGGGCTGGGTGTCGGCCCGGTTCGGCTGGCGGCTGTACTCGATCTTCTTCAAGACGTACACCGAGAAGGTCTGGGGTATGCCGGCGGACCGGTTGCAGGCCGACTGGGCGGCGCAGCGGATCAAGAACCTGTCGCTGGCCACCGCGATCCGCAACGCGCTGCTGCCCCGGCGTCGGCGCACGGACGTGACCAGCCTGATCGAGGAGTTCCAGTACCCGAAGTACGGGCCCGGGATGATGTGGGAGCGCTGCGCCGAGCAGGTCCGCCAGCGGGGCGGGCACCTGTGGACGGGCAGTTGGGTCACCGCCGTGCACCGCGACCCGGCCCGTGGACGGGCGATCAGCGTGACGGTCAACGGCGCGGGCGGGCAGCGTACCGAAGCCGCCGACCACGTGATCTCGTCCATGCCGATCTCGGAGCTGGTGGCCGTGCTGCACCCGCCGGCGCCGCCGGAGGTGCTGGCCTGCGCGGCCGACCTGCGCTACCGCGACTTCCTGACGGTCGCCCTTGTCGTGCCGGCGGAGTTCTCGTTCCCGGACAACTGGATCTACGTGCACGACCCGGGGGTGCGGGTCGGTCGGATCCAGAACTTCGGCTCCTGGTCGCCGTACCTCGTCAAGGACGGCCGCACCTGCCTCGGCCTGGAGTACTTCGTGTTCGAGGACGACGAGATGTGGCGTACCCCGGATCCCGACCTGGTGGCCCTCGCCACCGCGGAGCTGGAGCGGTTGGGGTTGGTCCGACCCGGCGTGGTGGAGGCCGGCTACGTCGTGCGCATGCCCAAGGCCTACCCGGTGTACGACGAGCGCTACCAGCACAACGTGGACGTGATCAGGGCCTGGCTGACCGAGGCGGTGCCGAACGTGCACCCGGTGGGCCGCAACGGCATGCACCGCTACAACAACCAGGACCACTCGATGCTGACCGCGATGCTCACCGCCGAGAACATCGCCACCGGCACTACGCACGACGTCTGGTCGGTGAACGTGGAGCAGGACTACCACGAGGAGTCCTGCGGCGGCGACGGCCGGCGGGGCACCGGCCGGGACGCGCCGGTGGTGCCCAGCCGGATCGTCGCGACGTCGATCAGCGCGCCCGAGGGTGTCGCTGCCGCGGGGAGCGGTGATCAGCCGACGCAGGTGCCGCTGGGCTGACGACCTGCACCGATCGACGTGTGCGAACGACGCCGGTCTAGGCCGATTCTGTGCGCGGCAGGTGCGTGCAGTGGGCCACCGTGGCGTCGTCCGGGGCCTGAGCATCGGGGCCGCTGCCGGCCTGGGCTTCGACCTGCCGGACGCGACGGATGAGGCCGGCTGGCCCGCTGTTGGCGAGCAACTCCAGAACGCCAACCCAGTCGGTAAGGCCGTACGAGGTGACGATGCGACTCGCACCATTGCTGAGCAGCGCGACGCCGGCCAGGCCAGTGAGGAGCCGACTGCCGGTGACCGCCTCCCGCGCCGCGCGCGGATCGTCCTTGGCGAGCCAGTAGCCGCCCGGCTGGTTCCGGCGGGCCCGCAGCGCCGTGACGCACGATGCGCGGATGCGGTCGTACTCCGGCGTTCCTGACGTGACGCCCTCAAGGGGCGCTGAGCACTCGCGCCTGGCGATCACCTCGCGTCCGTCGGTGATGACCTGCGGGCCGGCGTCGACCTGGTCGAGGACGAGGAAGGAGTCCGCGAGCAGGAGCCAGTCCAGGCGACCATGGTGAGCACGGACCATCGCGACGGTGGCCTGCGGGCTGCTGACGTCCGCGATGTCGCAGGTGTCGTCGTGCTCGGCGGCGATCGTACCGATGGCGGTGGCGAGGATCGCGGCGAGATCTGGTTCGTCGCCGCGCGACAGGTGGCCGAGCAGCGCGCCGCCGAGGCGGTGCGTGTACCAGGCGACGCCGTGGGCGCACAGGGACTCGGCTCCCGGAATGCCGGCACCGTCGAGCAGGACGACAGCGCCGGGAGCCGCACCGACGAAGTCCTCGTTCGGTCGATCGGTGCTGCCGGCGCTCGTGGCCAGGCTGACGTCCACTCGAGGGCTCCTGTCTGGGTCCGAATCGCCGTGTGTGGGGTACGGCCAGTCGGGCGGGTCGGGTTGGTGGAGACACGTCGCGGCGGCGAGCCACTGGCCGCAGCGCGACGGATCACGTCGAGCGTTGGCGGGTGATGCCGTCCAGGATGGTGGTGAGGTTGTGGTTGAAGGTCTCCTCGGCGTTGAGGTGAGCGCCGTCGATGACGAGCCGGGCCACTGTTGGGTACCTGCCGGTTTTCAACATGCGCGTGAGGTAGGGGCCGAGGCTGGCCTGGAAGGCAGCCTCGTCGGTGCCGGTGGAACGTGCGGTGCGTCGTTCGGTGACCTCCCTGCGCACCGATCCGACGATGAAGGCGTTGAGGGCGCCCACGGCCCGCTGGAGATCGTCGATGTCGCGCACGGCGGGGGCCGCACTGAGCGCCGCGGCGGTCGCTTCGCCCACGGCGAGCGCGTGTGGTCCCAGGTGTGGCCGTCCGCCGAGCACGTCGGCGAACCACTCGTGGTCAAGGGCGGCGGCGCGGGTCGCGTGGGCGATGGCCAGCACCGTGTCGCGCCACCCGGATCGCCTGCCCACCTCGGCGATCCGGGCGTAGACGACGTCGACCATGAGATCGAGTAGCTCCGACTTGTTGATCACGTAGTCGTAGAGCCGCATCGGACCGACACCGAGCTCTTTGGCGATCTTGCGAAGTGACAGCCCGTCGAGGCCGTGCGCGTCGGCAAGCCCGATCGCCGTAGCGGCGATCTTCTCGCGGCTCAACGGCACCGGCACCGCCCGCGGCTGAGGTTCGGGCCGCTCCCAGATAGGCAGCGGCTCGCTACCGTACGGTGTATCCACAAATACAGTGTACGGTAGTGCCGTGAGAACGCGAATTGCGATCGCCGGTGGCGGACTCGGCGGTTTGACACTGGCTCGGATCCTGCGCCGTCACGGCATCGACGCGGTGGTGTACGACCGGGAGGCGAGCCGATCCGCGCGACCCCAGGGCGGCACCCTCGATCTCCACCCGGAGTCCGGGCAACTGGCCCTGGCCGAGGCGGGTCTGGCCGGCCGGTTCCAGTCGGAGGCGCGGCCCGAGGGCGAGGAACATCGCATCCTCGACCCGACCGGACGCACCCTGGTGCACCACGTGCCACAACCTGGCTCATTCTCCGGACGTCCCGAGATCGACCGGGGCGTACTACGTGATCTCCTGCTCGACTCCCTCCCCGACGACACGGTTGCCTGGCAGCACCGGCTCGTCGCGGCGACCCCACGACCCGCCGAGGGCTGGGACCTGACGTTCCACGACGGTCAACGGACCAGCTGCGACATCCTCATCGGCGCGGACGGCGCGCGCTCAGTCGTCCGGCCGCTGCTGATCGACGTCGAGATGTCCTATGTGTCGACAGTCGTGGAGCTGAACGTCGACGACGTCGACCGGCGGCATCCCGATCTCGCCGAGCTGGTCGGCCCCGGGAACCTGTGGTGTGTCGGCAAGAACCAGATCCTGTCGGCGCAACGTCTCGGCGACGGCGGCCTCCGGGTCGGGATCTCCCTGCGCGCCGAGGACCAACCACTCGACACGTACCGCAGCAAGCAAACCCTGCTGGATATCTTCGCTGGCTGGGCCCCCCGCCTCACCGCACTCATCGAGGCCGCCGACGGCCCGCCGACGCCACGCCGGATCGAGGCGATGCCCGCCGATACGCGCTGGACCAGCCGGCCGGACGTCACCCTCATCGGTGACGCCGCGCACCTCATGCCACCGGTCGGCGAGGGCGCCAACCAGGCAATGCTCGACGCCGCAGAACTCGCCGGCCAGCTCGCCGCCAACCCCGCCGACCCGAATGCGGCGATTCGGACGTACGAACAGTCGATGTTCAGCAGGATTCACCCGATCGCCGAGATGTCCGCACGAGTCCAGGCGATGATGCTGTCCCCAACCGCGGCGGAAGACATCGTCCGCTTCTTCACCCGACCGACGAAGCCCACACGCGCGGAATGACATCTGGCGATATCGACGCGCGTGGAGATGATCGTCGTATGACGACGGATGTGCACAGTGGATTCGGTCTCCGTAAGGCCACCCTGACAGATCAGGAGCTGGGGGATGCCTCGTGGGACTACTGCCGAATTCACGTGAGGTACCAGGCGTCGGGGTACACCCTCTACCTGACCGCGAATTTCCGATGGTTCAGGACAGAAAATGGTGCAGCGCCGCGGTCAGGGCGTCGGGGTTCTCCTCGGCGACGTGGTGACCGGACTCGATCGGCTGGCCGCGGAGATCGGCGGCCCACGGGCGCCAGATGGCTAGCGGGTCGCCGTACAGATCTTCCAGGTCATCGCGGGTCGACCACAGCAACAGAGTGGGGCAGCGGACAGTGCGGCCATCACGCCGGTCGGCTTCCTCGTGCGCCCGGTCGACGCCGAGGCCGGCCCGGTAGTCCTCCAGCATGGCCCGCACGGTGGCCGCATCGTGGATGGCCTGCCGGAACTCCTGGTAGTTCCCGGCTCCCATGCTCTCGGGCTGGGCCTTGCTGGCGTACCAGGCATCGGGGTCGGCGGCAATGGCCCGCTCCGGCTTGTCCGGCTGGGCGAAGAAGAACCAGTGGTACCAGTCATGGGCGAACTTCGCATTGCACCGGGCAAGAGCCTCACTGATGGGCACGCCGTCGATGACCACCAGATGACTGACCGTATCGGGATGGTCCAGCGCCAGGCGCAACGCCACGTACGACCCACGATCGTGCCCAACTGTCGCGAACGTCGGGTGGTCAAGTTCGTCCATCAGCCGGACCATGTCCGCGGCAACCACCCGCTTGGACTGCTGCGAGTGATCCGCGAGAATGCGCGCCTTGCCGGACTGTCCGTAGCCGCGCATGTCGGGGCAGACGACGGTGAACCCGCGATCAACCAGCAGCGGCGCGACCCGATGCCACGTCGACCCCGTCCGCGGATGTCCGTGAATGAGCAGGACCGCAGGCCCGTGTCCCGCATACCGAACCCGCAGTTCCACCTCCCCGACATCGACCCGCTCGTCCTCGAAACCGTCGAACATGCGCGACAAGTATCCGGTCACCCGCCGAGCAAACATCCGTTCACCGACCTGAGCGGTTGCGCGGCGCAGACCACTCGGCAGGCCATTCACGCATCGGCGACGTCATCGATCGGCCCAGGCGGTCAGGGCTTGCGGGCCACCGCGCCGTAGATGGAGGCGTCGGCAAGGGGCGGACGCCGCTCCGGTGGCACCTGCGGTCGCCACTCGGTCACCGGCACGATGCCGGGCTCGGCCAGCTCCAGACCGGTGAAGAAGCGGGCGAACTCGGCGCGGTCGCGGGGAACGGCGTCCTGCTTCATCCGGCCGGAGGCGAACTCGGCGTACATCCGCTCGACGATCTCGGTGAGGATGTGGTCGGTGGTGAAGTGGGTCAGCGCGAGCCAACTGCCTGACGGCAGCGCGTCGAGCAGCCGGGCGACGTGCTCGTGTGGGCGGTCGTCGTCGGTCAGGAAGTGCGTCACGGCGATCAGCACCAGGCCCACCGGCTGGGACAGGTCCAGTGTGGTGCGCAGCTGCGGGTCGGCGAGGATCTTGTCCGGGTCGCGCAGGTCGGCGTCCAGGTAGGCGGTGGCTCCGGCCGGGCCGCTGGTCAGCAGCGCTCGGGCGTGGACCAGCACCATCGGATCGTTGTCGACGTAGACCACCCGGGAGTCGGGGGCGACGGACTGGGCCACCTCATGGGTGTTGTCAGCGCTCGGGATGCCGGTGCCGATGTCGAGGAACTGCCGGACGCCGACCTCCTCGGCCAGGAACCGGACGGCCCGGCCGAGGAAGGCCCGGTTCTCCCGCGCGAGCGTGCGGACCCCTGGATAGACGGTCGCGATCTGGTCGCCGGACTCCCGATCGACGGCGAAGTTGTCCTTGCCGCCGAGCCAGTAGTTGTAGCGGCGAGCCGGATGCACGGTCGTGGTGTCGATCCGGTCAGCACCCCGGCCCTCGGGCAATTCCGACGTGGACGACACCGTCACGAGACCTCCCCAGGTCGACGGGACACACCGCATCCATGGCGTCACCGGACGTGTCCAGAGGGACATCTTAAGCCGTACCCATGGGCCTGCGGGGCCCCCGGCGCACGGACGCCGCAGGGGCGGGAAACCGCTTACCAGAGGGCTATTGACGGTCGTCACTGGCTGTCAGTACCGTGATGCGGGCAGCGAGAAAGCGCTTTCCGACCCCTCACCGTCCGACAGGGAGCGCCCCCATGCCCCGACACCTCCGTGCGTTCTGCCTGATCCTGCTCGCCATCGCCACAGTGGTGAGCACCACCACCGCCCTGCCCGCCGAGGCCGCCCCGCGCTTCCGGGTGTTGGTCTTCTCCAAGATCACCAACTTCTACCACGACTCGATCCCGGCCGGCATCGCCGCGATCCAACAGCTCGGCGCCGCCCACAACTTCGAGGTCGTCGCCACCACCGACGCGGCGGCCTTCACCGACGCCAACCTCGCCACCTTCGACGCTCTCGTGTTCAACAACACCAACAGCCTCCCGACCTCGGGCGACCTGCTCAACGCCAGCCAGCGGGCCGCGTTGCAGACGTTCATCCGCAACGGCGGTGGTTGGGCCGGCCTGCACGCCGCCTCCGCCAGCGAACGTGACTGGCAGTGGTACGAGGGCCTGGTCGGCACGATCTTCGACTACCACCCCGACTTCTCGTCCACCGGCGGGACCTTTCCCGGGCGGGTCAAGGTGCTCGACCGGGCGCACCCCTCCACGCGCAACCTGCCGGAGCTCTGGGAGCAGAGCGAGGAGTGGTACAACTGGCGGACCAACCCGACCGGCAACGTGCACACCCTCGCCCAGATCAAGGTGCGCGACGGGATCAACGGCCTGGACGAGGGCGTCGACCACGCGTACTCCTGGTGTCAGCCCTACGACGGCGGCCGGTCCTGGTTCACCGCCGGTGGGCACGCCAGCTCGCAGTTCAGCAGCGCGACCTTCCTGGAGCACCTGCGCTACGGCATCGAGTGGGCGGCCGGCGCGGTCGCCGGTGACTGCTCGGCCACCAAGACCAGCAACTTCGAACGGGTGGGGCTGGTCACCGAGAACCTGGCCGACCCGTTCGAGCTGGCCGTCGGCCCGGACCGGAAGGTCTACTACATCCAACGCACCGGCGCGCTGAAGGTGGTCAACTCCGACACCCTGCAGGTCACCACGCTGCTGGACTTCGCGTACACCTCGGCGATGACCGACCAGTCCGACGGGCTGCTCGGGATGACCCTGGACCGCAACTTCGCCAGCAACGGCTGGGTCTACCTGCTCTGGTCGGACAAGACCCTCAAACAGCTCAACCTGTCCCGGTTCACGGTCGCCAACAACAGCGTCGCGCTCTCCTCGGAGAAGCGTCTGCTGACCGTCCCCACCTATCGGGGAGAGGGCCGGGCCAACTCGCACATGGGCGGGTCGCTGGCAATGGACACGGCGGGACGGCTCTACGCGGCGATCGGTGACAACACCGACCCCTTCGCCTCCAGCGGCTACACCCCGGTCGACGAACGCTCCGGCCGCGCCGCCTGGGACGCCCAGGGCACGGCCGGCAACACCAACGACCTACGCGGCAAGATCCTGCGGATCACCCCACAATCCGACGGTACGTACACAGTGCCCAGCGGCAACCTCTTCCCGGCCGGCACCGCGAGGACCCGGCCGGAGATCTACGCGATGGGCATGCGCAACCCGTTCCGGATCAGCGTCGAGCCGCAGACCAACGCGGTGCTGGTGGCCGACTACGGTCCGGACGCCCGCGCCGCCGACCCCAACCGCGGTCCGGAGGGGACTGTCGAGTTCAACCGGATCACCAGCGCCGGCAACTTCGGTTGGCCGTACTGCGTGGGCAACAACATTCCGTTCAACGACTACAACTTCGCCACCAACACCTCGGGGGCGAAGTTCAACTGCGCCGCACCGGTAAACAACTCACCCAACAACACCGGCCTGACCACCCTGCCGGCGGCGAAGTCCGCGCTGGTCTGGTACGCGTACTCCGCCTCGGCCCAGTTCCCGGAGCTGGGCACCGGTGGTGGCGGGCCGATGAGCGGCCCGGTCTACGACTACGACCCGACCAATACCCGCACCACGAAGTTCCCCGAGTACTTCGAGGGCAAGTGGATCACCTATGAGCTGACCCGCAGATGGTTCAAGACGCTGTCGATCCACAAGACGGCGCAGACCTTCAGCAACGCGCGCTTCGGCCCGACCGCCGTTGGTGACCTCCAGTCGATCAACGGGATCTTCGGCAACATGAGCTGGATCCAGCCCTTCGAGGCGGAGTTCGGCCCGGACGGTTCGCTCTACGTCATCGACTTCGGCGAGGGCACCGGCAGCGGTCGCGGCGGCAGCAACGCCGGCGCGGGCATCTACCGGATCGACTACGTCGCCAACGGACGGCCACCGACCGCGAAGATCGCCGCCAGCCCGGACAGCGGACGTACGCCCCTCGCCGTGACCTTCTCCTCCGCCGGGTCGTCCGCCGGTGACGGGTCGGCGCTCAGCTACGCCTGGGACTTCACCAACGACGGCAGCACCGACTCCACCGCCGCCAACCCGAGCCACACCTACTCGACGGCCGGAAAGCACACCGCCCGGCTGACCGTGCGCAACAGCGGCAACGGGTTGACCGCCACCGCTGTCACCGACGTGGTGGTCGGAAACACCCGGCCGACGGTCACCATCACCGTGCCCGACGGCGGGTTCTTCGACTTCGGTGACAAGATCCCGTACACGGTGACGGTCACCGACCCGGAGGAGACCACCATCGACTGCGCCAAGGTGACGGTGCAGACGCAGCTCGGCCACGACTCGCACGCCCACCCGCTGGACGTCTACACCGGCTGCTCCGGGCTGCTCGCCACCGAGGCGGACGCCGGTGACGGCCACGGGCCGGGGCAGAACCTCTACACCCTGATCACCGCGCAGTACACCGACGGTGGCGCGGCCGGCGGCGTACCGGCCCTGACCGGCTCGACCCGCGTGCAGTTGCAGCCCAAGAGCAAGGAGGCCGAGCACTTCAGCGCCCAGTCCGGCGTCACGGTCAACGACCGGGCCACCGCCCGCGCCGGCAAGCGGCTCGGCGAGGTCGACCACAACGACTGGGTGGCGTTCGGGCCCGCGGACCTGCGCAACGTCGGCTCGGTGACGCTCGGGGTGACCAACGGCGGGCTCGGCGGCACCATCGAACTGCGCACCGGCTCGCCCACCGGCACGCTGATCGGCACGGCCACCATCGGCTCCACCGGCGGGTGGGACAACCTGGTCTCCCCCACCGTCACGCTGACCAACAAGCCCACCGGCACGAGCACCCTGTACGCGAAGTTCGTCAACGCCGCCCAGGTCGGTGGCACCCCGGACCTGATGGCCCTGGACTGGCTACGGTTCAACGGCGCCGGGGTCAAACAGGAACCGGGCGGGACGTTGTCGCTGGGCGCCAGCCCGACCGGCGGCGCCGCGCCGCTGACCACCACGCTCACCGCCACGGCGACGGCGCCGTCCGGGCAGAGCATCACCGACTACGCGTGGGACTTCGGCGACAACAGCGCCGTCACGCACGGAGCGACACTACGGTCGACGGCGCACAGCTACCCCCGCAAGGGGACCTTCACCGCCCGGGTGACGGTCACCTACACCAGCGGGGAGACCCGCTCGCTCAACCTGACCATCACGGTCAGCTGACCCCGGTAGCCGGCGGGCGGGAGCGTCCCGCCCGTCGGCGCCACCAAGCAGGCCTCGCTCGCCGTGCCGCTCATCGGCCGGCCGATTCCAGGGCTGATCGCCGGTTACGCCCTCGACGGGGGTGCTTCTTGCGGACGCAGTGCGGTCAGGAGGCTGTCGAGTTGACCCCAGGCCCGCGCGCTGGCGATGGGGTCGATGTAATCCCTGGACTCGATGATGAGCCCGTCGCGGATACGCATCACGAAGACGCAGGGCACCGTGAACGCCTCACCCGTCTCGGTTACCCGCCCCTGATAGGCGAACTCGGCGACGATCACCTCCGGGTCCGCAGTCTCATGAACTGTCACGTCGACTGGCTTACGGACCAGCGTCCGGGCGACCGGAGGCGGCGAGGTGAAGTGCTCGTGCAACTCGTTGCGGCTCCGCAGCGGCGGCGGGTTGAGCGGGTGGAACGGATGCGTCACGTGGGTCTGTTCGGCGTACAGGTCGGCCAGGTCGTCGTACGGACCGTCGCAGACACCGTTCACCAGTCGGAGGAAAGTTTCACGTGGGCTGCTCATCCCGGGCTTCCTTCGCGATCGGTAGATGTCACCTGAGCCACGCCGTGGGCTGTCTCCGGGTGGCTGGTACCCCAACGACGGCACCCTACTGACCTCAGCCTCGATCTGACTGTCCCCAAGCGCTTTCCTCGCCCGTATCCACTGCATCGTCACCGACGGAGGCGCGTGTCGTACCTGTGTGTGAGGCTACGAGGCATGGCGACTTTCGTTCTGATCCACGGCGGTGGGGGCAGCGCCTGGGACTGGCATCTCCTTGTCCCCGAGCTGACCAGCCGGGGCCACGACGTGGTGGTTCCGGAACTGCCGATCGAGGACAGATCCGCGGGGTTCGCCGAGTTCTGCCGGACGGTCGTCGACGCGATCGGCGACCGGAGCGACCTCGTGGTCGTCGGGCACTCGTACGGTGCGTTCACCGCGCCGCTCATTGCCGACAAGCTGCCGGTACGGCTGCTCGTCCTGCTCACACCGATGGTCCCCAGACCTGGCGAGAGGCCCGGTGACTGGTGGGCCAACACCGGTTACCGCAGCGCCGAAGGGCTCACTGAGGAGCAGCAGTTCTTCAACGGTGTCCCGGCCGAGATCATCGCGGAGGCAGCATCACACAGCCGGGGCCAGGTCAGCGCCGAGGGCGACGAGCCGTGGCCCCTGGACGCCTGGCCAGACGTGCCGACGACGGTGCTCCTCGCACGCGAGGACCGGTTCTTCCCGGCGGACTTCCAGCGCCGGGTTGCCGCCGACCGACTCGGCGTCGTTCCGGACGAGATCAACGGTGGCCACTGCGTGCCGCTCAGCCACCCGAAGCAACTCGCCGACCGCCTGACCGCGTACCCGCTGACCTGACGGCGTGACCACGGCCGTGCCGTTTTGGAAGCGACGGTGGGGCGGTGCACGTCGGCACCGCCCCCACGCCTGGTTGAACGGTTACTGCCAGGAACTCTGTTGGGTGTAGACGAGGTTGCCGGGGACCACAGTGCCGTTGGTGCTGTACTCGGTGTACGCCCAGAAGTCGCCATCGGCCAGCGGCTTGTTCGGCTTCAGCGTGAAGTTGAAGCCCTGACCGCGCTCCGAGGTGGAGGGCAGCGTGAGGGTGGCACCCGAATACGTGGCGTTACGGCCGATGATGGCGTGACTCAGGTCGAAGTCGACGACCGGAGCACCGGGGTACTGGGCGAACACGTACGCGGTGTAGCGCCCCGGCTCGGGCAGGAACTTGTACGCCTGCTCGGCGCTGGTCCAGTACCTGTCACTGCTGTAGACGAGGGTGTCGCCCTTGTACAGGTAGAGATCGAGGTTCGTGTTCGGATCAGCGGTGTTGGCCTCGACGACGATGCCGGCGGTGTTCGCCGGCACCGTGAAGTCGACCTTCTTCACACCGGTGGCGCTCGGGTCGAACACGCCCCCGTAGACGCCGGCCGGCATCGAGTACGACGTGCGCCGCATCGGCGTGTAACCGGTGCTGCGACCGACGAGCGGGCCGGTGAAGCCCGGCTGGACCATGCCGAACGCGCCGTTGGTCATCCGGGCGAACTCCTCGCCGTCATCCGCGTACGGCCGGGCCGCGATGCCCCACGGACGGGCAGCGACCGGAATCCGGACGCTGTGGGCCTTACCCTGCCAGGTGATCGACCCGGTCACGTACCGGTCCCACGGCGCGCTGCCTCGACGCAGCGTGATGGTGACCGTCGCGGACTTGCCGGGGGCCAGGGTCACCGATGCCGGCGACACGGTGACCTTCATGCCGGGCAGACCGGACACCGACGAACGGTAGGTCTCCCGCTCCTTGCCCACATTGGTCAGGGTGCGGGTGAGGCTCACCGGGCGGGTCCCGTCGTACTCGCGCAACGAGATGGCCGGCAGGTTGAGTGCCTTTCCGTCGGGTTCGGTCGTCTCGCTGAACTCGATCAGCTCGGCCGCTGTGGGCTCGATGACCAGTCCCGGGTCGGTGGCCCGGGGCAGGTTGATGAAGCCGCTGCCCTGCTCCAGGGGGCTGCTGGTGCCGACGGTGTCGGTGGCGGTGGTGCGCAGCGCGGAGGCGACCGCGCCGGGTGACCAGTCCGGGTGCGTGGCGCGCAGGATCGCCGCCGCCCCGGCCACGTACGGCGAGGCCATCGAGGTGCCGGAGTACGCGTCGTACTGTCGCCCGAAGTTGCCGGCCGGTGAGACCGCGGCGATGATGTTCGATCCGGGCGCTACCAGGTCCGGCTTGAAGACGCCGAGGGTCACCTTGTCCGGGCCGGTGGAGGAGAAGTCGGCCACGCTCGGGATGCCGGGGACGCTGGAGCCGTCGCCGCCGGTGCGCAACGACACTGTCGCGTCGGTGGGGTGGCGCATCAGGTAGTTGAACAGCGTGCCGGCCTGCTTCTCGGTCGGCAGGTAGACCACCGGGAAGTTGAAGATGGAGTTGATCCGGTAGTTGCCGACCGGGTCGAACACCACCATCGCCGCCCCGCCCTTGGCCTTGATCTCGGCGGCGGAGCCGAACATGTCGGACAACGCGCAGGCGACGACCTTACCCTTGATCTTGGCGGGGTCCAGGCTTCCGGGCTCGCAGTAGACCGCGCCCAGATCCGGCGAGCCGGCCTGGTCGCCGAAGACCAGCGGCCGTGCGCCTCCGCCGGGCAGGGCGTCCAACGAGCCGCCGACCAGCTTGGTGCCGTCGCCCAGCTTGGCGGTGGCCTCGTCGAGCTTGGTCACCGCCGCGCCGACAGTGGTCACCCAGGGCGCGGCGTTGCTGATGGCTCCACTGACGATGCCGGTGTTGCCGGCCGACGCCGCGACGAAGACCCCGGCCAGCGAGGCGTTGAGGAACGCCACGCCGATGGGGGTGTTGGCCTCCCAGTCGCCGAGGTCGGAACCGATCGAGAAGTTCAGCACCTGCACGCCGTCGGCGACGGCCGCGTCGATTCCGGCGATGATGTCGGCGTCGTAGCCCATGCCACCCCAGAGCACCTTGTAGACGGCGAGCTGGGCATCCGGCGCCACCCCGGAGACGGGGCCGTAGCGGCGACCGTCGATCGTGACGTTCGCGATGGGCAGGCCGGCCGCAGTGGAGGCGGTGTGGGTGCCGTGCCCGGACGCGTCGCGGGGGGACAGGAACTCGCCCTCAGGCACCGAGCCACCGCCGGCGAGCCACGAGTCGGCGAAGTACCGGGCACCGACGATCTTGCCGTTGCAGTGCGCGGCCACGAAGGCCACACCGGTCTGGCAGGTGCCGCGCCAGTTCGCGGGAGCGGGCATCGTCTTGGCGAACGACGCGCTCTCCGGCCAGATTCCGGTGTCCAGGACGCCGATCACCATGCCCGCGCCGGTGCCGGGGCCGGGCTTGGCCGGCCGACCGGGACGGTCCGTCGGCGCCGACTGGTCCGCGCCACCGGGGGTGACGGGCGTCGGGTTGTCGGCGGTCGCCGTGCTCGCGGTGGGCGGCGCGGAGGGGGCCACGTCGTCGGCGGTCGCGGTCTCGACACCGGCCTCGGCCAGCGCCGCGCGCAGGCCGTCGACCGCGTCGTCCGCGGCGATCACCCCGACCGA
>NZ_JBEYSL010000136.1:0-14299 GCF_040642735.1 Micromonospora sp. NPDC047753
GCCGCTGCTGGTCGGCGCGGCGCTCTGTCCCTGTCGATTGCTGAAGTCACCGAGCGGCCCGGCGAGCGCCACGGCGGCCTGGCTGATCCACCTGGTGGCCGGCTCGGCCGGCCACGCCCGGCCCCGGCCGCCCCCGAGACGACGGCGACCGGCCCCGGTGCTCCCCCGCAGGGGCACCGGACCTCACCACCACCACATCCCGGTCGCACCATCGCAGAAGGGGGATCGTCATGAACGATCTCTTCACCTGGGCAGCCCTGGGGACCATCGCCGGCGCGAGCGCCGCCACCCTGCTGGCCACCAACGTCATCGGCGGGCTGATCGGCCCGAGCGGCGACAAGCTCCGCAAGTGGATCGCCATCGCCATCGCGTTGCTGCTGTCCTACGTGACAGCGGCGTTCGCCGACGAGGCCGGCGGCGAGAAGTGGGTCATCGCGTTCTTCAACGCGCTGGTCATCTTCTCCGCCGCGCTGGGCGTCAACCAGTTCCCGCCCGGCAACCGACAGGCGACGCCGACCCAGGTCGCGAGCGGTCGTGAGCCCCGAGTCTTCCGTTCCTGGGTCTGAGGGGTGCCGTCATGGTCTTCGGAATTCTCAGCGCAGCCGCTCACGTCGGCTTCGGCGCCCTGCTCGGCTTCCTCGCCGGTGGCCCCATCGGGCTGCTGATCGGCGCCGTCGTGGGCCTGGTGGTCGGCGCGGTCTTCGGCTGGTCGGTGGCCTCCGCCGGGGTGTACGGCTCGGACGCCCGCGGCATCTTCCTCTTCGTCGTCGACCACACCTGGAGTCTGCTCAACACTGTCGTCGGCGCGATCTACCTGACGGTGCACCTGATCTTCGGGCACTCACTGGACCGGCCCACATCACTGAACAGCGGCCGGGTCAGCGTCGTGGAGGGAGTCTCGCCCCGCTACGCCACCACCATCGGCACCGTCTGCGCCGGCTCCAGCTCCGGCATCCAGCGGCACGAGGACGTGCACATCTTCCAGGGTCGTCTGCTCGGGCCGCTCTACATCCCCCTCGTCCTGGCCAACTACGTCCTGTTCACCATCGCGCCGGTGTGGCTGCTCTACCACGACCACACCAACGCGCCGATCAACCGCTTCACCCGGTACTTCGAGATCGGCGTCTACCCGCACGTGTGGAACGAGGCCATCGCGTACCGGATCCAGGGGACGCCGCCGCGATGACCACCCACGGGCGCGGACCGATCGAGAGCGCCACCGCCGAGCTGGTCGCCTGGGTGACCAGCGCGGCGGGGGAACCGGTCCCGATCGGCCCGCCCCGCGCGTGCGACGACGCCGACGGGCTCACTCTCTGGCCCCTCGAACTGCGCCCGGCCCGGCAGACCCGCTCCAGCGGCGCGGTCCGCGAACCGTACCGGTTCACGGTCCGCCACCTGCTCTGCGTCACCGGTCCGGCCGGGTTGCCCCGGCTGGACCGGGTGCTCACCGCCGCGACCAGCGACGGCAGTTACCCGGTCGTACTGGAGGCCGGTGATCCACCGCTGTGGACGGCGTTCGGTACCGCGCCCCGACCGGCGCTGCTGATCGACGTGGCGGCGCAGGTGGACCACCCCACTCCGGCCGCGCCGCCGGTGCTGCAACCGCTGCGGTTGCGGCAACTCGACGTGCGCAGCCTCAGTGGGCGGGTCGTCGGCCCCCAGGAGCAGCCACTGGCCGCGATGCGGGTCGAGCTGCCCGCCACCGGCTCCGCCACCCGCACCGACACCGAGGGCCGGTTCCTGATCGTCGGTGTCCCGCACGACCCCGAGCACCCGAGC
This sequence comes from Micromonospora sp. NPDC047753, assembly GCF_040642735.1. NCBI lineage: Bacteria > Bacillati > Actinomycetota > Actinomycetes > Micromonosporales > Micromonosporaceae > Micromonospora > Micromonospora sp. NPDC047753. The sequence continues at coordinate 1,780 of NZ_JBEYSL010000136.1, forward strand.
CCGGTCCGGCTGCGGCTGAGCGGACGCGGGCTCGTCCTCACCGCCGACGTCGACCCGGCCGAGGACGACATCGTCATCGTCTGCGCGCCACCGACCCACTGACACCCACAGGCACAGGAGGACCGATGCCCAGTTACTTCTCCCCCGGCATCTATGTCGAGGAGGTCCCCAGCGGCGCCCGACCGATCGGGCCGGCGAGCACCAGCATCGCCGCTTTCGTCGGCGTCGCCCCGGACCGCTCCGCCCACCTGGGCAAGGCGGTGCCGGTCAACAACTGGACGGAGTTCCTGCGGCTCTTCGCCAGTGGGGAGCGGGTGGAGAGCACCCCGTTGGCACGGGCGGTCTTCGGCTTCCTGGACAACGGGGGCGCCCGCTGCTGGGTGGTCAACGTCGGCGAGGGTGGCGCGATCACCGGCTCCGGGCAGCGGCGCGGGGGTCTGCAACTGCTGGAGGCCGTCGACGAGATCTCGATCATCGCCGCGCCCGGCTTCCACGACGTGGTGTCGCACGAGGCCCTGCTCAGCATGGCCGAGCGCACCCGCACCATGGTCGCGATCTGCGACCCGGCGCCGGACATCGACGACATCTCCGCGTTGACCCGGGTGGCCACGCCGTCCTCCGGCAAACCCCCCAAGCCCGCCGAGGGTACGGGCGGCGGTCCCGGCGGCGGCGCGGCCCAGCCGGGCGGCTCCGGCGGCCACGAGGGGGCCGCCTACCGGCCGCGCCAGTCCGAGTTCGGCGCGTTCTACTACCCCTGGCTGCGGGTGCGCGACCCGATCAGCGGCGAGTTGGAACTCACCCCGCCGAGCGGGCACCTGGCCGGCATCTGGGCCCGCACCGACGCCCTGCGCGGGGTGCACAAGGCGCCGGCCAACGAGCCGGTGCGCGGCGCCGTCGACCTGGGCTACCTGGTCACCCGACCGGAACACGACGTGCTCAACCCCAAGGGTGTCAACGTGATCCGCTACTTCGCCGGCGAGGGCATCCGCGTCTGGGGCGCCCGTACGCTCGCCGCCGAGGCCAGCGAGTGGCGCTACCTCAACGTCCGACGCCTCAGCATCGCCATCGAGCAGGCCATCGCCAACGGCACCCGGTGGATGGTGTTCGAGCCCAACGACTTCACCCTCTGGCGTTCGATCCGGCGCGACATCGGGGCGTTCCTCACCCGGGTGTGGCGCGACGGCGCGCTGCTGGGGCGCAGCCCGGAGGAGGCGTTCTTCGTCAAGTGCGACGAGGAGACCAACCCGCCGGACGTCCGCGACGCGGGCATGGTGATCGCCCACATCGGCATCGCGGTCGTCAAGCCCGCCGAGTTCGTGGTGTTCAAGCTGAGCCAGTGGGCCGGCGGTACCGAGACCGAGACGATCGGAGGCTGACATGCCCACCACCGCCACCCCGCAACCCGGGGCCCCGGTCGACCCGTACCGGGCGTACAACTTCCGACTGCTCATCAACGGCGTCACCAACGGCCACTTCACCGAGATGACCGGGTTGGAGGTGAACATCCCCGGGCAGCCGTACCGGGAGCACGGCCTGGGTCGGATGCGGATGGTGCCCGGCCAGGCCGAGTACGAGCCGGTGACGCTGCACTTCGGCCTCACCGCCTCCCGCGAGTTGTGGGACTGGGTGAACGCCACCGCCCAGGGCACCCTCAACCGGCGCAACGTCTCCGTGGTGCTGCTCGACTCGGTCGGGACGGCCGAGGTGCTGCGCTGGAACCTGATCGACGCCTGGCCGACCCGGTGGCGCGGGGCACACCTCAACACCCTCAGCCACGAGATCGCCATCGCCTCGCTGACCCTGCGCTACGAGGGCCTGGAGCTGGAGACCGGCGGTGCCACCGCGCCGACGCCCGCGTAGCTGGCTGGCCGGCCGACTCCGCTCGGCGGCCGTAGCGGTGCAGCGCCTCGCCGGGCGGGTCGAGCCCGCCGGCCACCTTCCGCCCCCGTCGCAGACGCCCGAGGCGGCCCGACGCCGTTTCGGAGAACCGCCGCGGCACTGGCTTGACCTGGTCGCCGCCCACGCGCCCGGGCTGCTGCACGACCTGGACCTCGACCCGTCCCCGGCCGGCAACGCCGGGGTCCGGGACGGCGGACAGGGCGAACCGACCGGTCGAATCGAGGCCGACGGTGCGGACCCGGTCGCGAACGCCAGGTCCGGCGGGCTCAGCGGGTCCGGCGGGTCCGGCAGGCTCGGCGGGCTCGGCAACGAGGGGGGTGTGGGCGGTCCCGGTGCGCGCGGGGACAACGGGCCGACCAGGTCGCGTGCCGAGGGCCGAACCGGCAGGGCGGGCCGTCCGTCGCGAGCCGGTGACCAGCCCGACGGTACGCGGACCGGTGCTGCCGGCCCGCCCGGCGACGGAACGCCCTCGTCCAACTGGGACCTGACCACCCCGCCGGCGGGATCCACCTGGCCGGACGCGTCGACCCCGCCAACCGGATCGACCTGGCCGGCGGAACCGGGCGCGGCGGTGCCTCCGGTACGGCGGACGACCCGGGTCGACACCACAGCCTTCGACGCCACGACCCACGACACCACGGCCCACGATGCCGCGACCGTCGACAGCACGGCCCTCGACGCGAGCGGGCTGCCCAGGGCGGACGGACCCCTACCGCCGGTCCGTTCCATGGTCTTCGGGCCGCACGGTTCGCCGAGCGACCGCTCGCACCGGGCTGAGGCCACCCGAACCATCTCACACCCGCGCCTGGACGCACGGCGGTCCGGCGAGGTCGACCACCGGCGTTCCACCGCGCGACGCACCACCGACCGGCTCCCGGGTGACCGCGACGGGTTCGGGGGCCACCCGGACGGTCAGCGCTGGCCCAGGGAGGACCGGAACGGGCACCCGCGTGGTGATGCGCAGGACGCGGCCTGGACGTCTCGAGGGGACTCGGCGGCTGTGCGGGGCAGCGACGGGAACGGGCCGATCCGGGGAGGGGTCGACGCATCCTGGAACGGGTGGACGGCGACGAGCGCCGGGAACCCGTTGGCCTCTGCGCGCGGTGACCTGGATCGCCTGGCGGACGGTGGACCGTGGCTGGCCCTGCCCGGTGAACCGGCGCCACCCGGGCACCCGGCCGCACGGCGCGACGCAGGGACGGCCGCGGCCGGCGGCGGACGACCGACGGGCATCGACGGGCCGCCGCCCGGCGCGGCGGCCCGGAGCGCCGACCCGTGGCCGGCACTGCCCGACGACTCCGCGCTGTGGTCGGTCGCCGGGGCGGCGCTGGACGCCGCCCAGCTGACCCGACTGGACCGGGAACAGGCGGGTGACTGATGGAACGCGTCGCCTTCCTCATCGACTCCTCCGGCGTTCGGGTGGACTGCCTGCTCAACCCGGAGACCGTGCAGGTGACCCGGCTCGCCGGCGTACGGCAGCGGGGTGCCGGCGGCGGGCAGCTCACCGGGGCCGGTCTGGCCGACGACCCGCTGGTCTTCACCGGTGGTGGCCGTACCGAGCTGGTGCTCGACCTGCTCTTCGACGTCGACTTCGTGGAGGCGCAACTGCGTCCGGCCGACGTACGGGTGCTCACCCGTCCGCTGTGGATGTTGGCGGAGAATTCCACTGCCGAACATGGCTGGCTACGACCGCCGTTGGTCCGGTTGGTCTGGGGCAAGACCTGGAACGTGCCAGGTGTGATCGTCGCGGTGGCGGAACGATTCGACGCGTTCACCGGCACCGGGTCGCCGCGGCGGTCCTGGCTGCGGCTGAAGCTTGTCCGCGCCGCCGAGACGGCCGATCAGGCCGAGGCCGGCTTCGCCGAGGAGCTGGCCGCCGCGAGCACCCCGACCGCCGCGCCGGGCAGCGCGGTGATCGCCGCCGGTGACGGCGCGGCCGAACCGGGTCGCTCCGGCGTGCGTTTCGACCTGCTGGCCAACGACGCGCTGGGCTCGCCGCTGCGCTGGCGGCTGCTGGCCGAACACAACCGGATCACTGACCCCCTGGCCGTGCCGGCCGGCACCACCCTCGCCGTGCCACCGAGCGCCGGCACCGCTCCGGTGACCGGTTTGGCGCGGGCGGTGGCGGGTGTGGTGGGCGCGGGAGCGTCGTACCTGGGCGCCTCGATCGCCAACGCGCCGTGGAACGCGCCGACCGACCCGGCCGCCGCCGCCCCGAGCGCGTCCGGCAGTCCCGGGGGTACGCCGTGACCAGCCTCGCACCCCGGGCGTTGGTCGTCCTGCTGGACGGCGTCGAGCTGGTCGGCGCGGCTCGTCAGCGGGTCCGTTCGGTGCGGGTGGCGGCCCGGCTCAACCAGCCCACCCAGGCCGAGCTGGTGCTCGCCACCACCGCCGGGACCGGCGCGTTCGACCCACCGGTACGCCCCGGCACGGCGCTCGACGTCCGGCTCGCCGACCACGCGGACGCCCTGTTCACCGGTGAGGTCACCTGCGTGGAGGTGGAGTTCGCCGCCGACGGGGCGGCGGTGCTGCGGTTGCGGGCGTACGACCCACTGCACCGGCTGCGCAAGCGGCAGGGCTTGCGGGTCTTCACCTCGGTGACCGCCGTCGAGCTGGCGCAGGAGTTGTGCGGCGCGGTGGGGCTGGCGGTGACCGCCGAGGTCGACGGCCCTCGGTTGGAGCGGCTGCTCCAGCACCGGCACAGCGACCTGGAGCTGCTGCGCGAGGTGGCCGGCCGGGCCGGGCTGCACCTGGCCGCCGACGGTGACGGTGTCCGGCTGGTCACCCTCGCCGGCTACGGGGAGCCGGTCACGTTGACGCTCGGCGCGGGGGTGCACAGCCTCCGGGTTTCCCTGAACACCGACCAGGCCAGCGGTGCCAGTGCGGCCCTGGGCTGGCACCCACAGCGGGCCGAGGTGATCAGCCAGCAGGTCGACGAGGCGCGCTGCGGCCGACCCGCCGACGACCGCCCGGACCCGGCCGACGTGGGCGCCGACGGCGTTCGCACCGCAGTGGACCAGCCCGGCCGCAGCGACGACGAGTTGGCGGCGCTGGCCCAGGCCCGACTCGACAGCCGCGCCGCGGCGCTGGCAACGGCCGAGGGGGTGGCCGAGGGCGACCCGGCGCTACGCCCGGGCCGCCGCGTCGACCTCGGCGGGGTGCCCGACCCGGTCGCCGGGACGTACGTGCTGACCGAGGTGGTGCACACGGTGGACGGCAACGGGCACCTGACCCGGTTCTCCACTGTGCCGCCGGCCACCCCGGCGACCCCGACCGGCGGCGCGGTGGTCACCCTCGGCAGCGTCACGGACGTCGCCGACCCGGACGGGCTGGGCCGGGTCCGGTTGACCCTTCCGGCGTACGGGGACCTGGACGCCGGCTGGCTGGCCGTGCTCTGCCCCGGGGCCGGGCCGGGCAAGGGCCTGGTGGCGCTCCCCGATCCGGGCGACACGGTGCTCGTGGTGCTGCCCGGCGGCGAGCCGGCCTCGGGCATCGTGCTCGGCTCACTGTTCGGCGCGGTCGAGCCGTACGACGCGGGCATCGACGACGGAAAGGCCCGCCGATGGACGATGCGCACCTCCGGCGGCCAGTCGATCGTCGTCGACGACGTACGGCGCAGCCTGCGGCTGGGCACCGAGGGCGGCAGCTTCCTGGAGCTGACCCCCGACCTGGCCACCCTGCACGCGGCGTCCGACCTGGTGATCTCCGCGCCCGGCCGGGCCATCGTGGTGCGCGCCCGCAGCGTGGACTTCCTGCACGCCGCCTCGACCGAGGACCCGACCACCGCGGCGGAGCAGGCCCGAACGCTTGCCCGCGCCCACCACGAAGGAGGCGGCTGATGCGCTGGATCCACCGGGACTCCGTGATCACCTGCGATCACGACGGCCGGGTCGAGAACCGACCCTCGCGGGAGTGGGTGACCGTCACCGGTGTGCCCGTGCTCGTCGACGACGACCCGGAGGGACGCAAGATAGTCGCCTGCCCGAACTACGGCCCGACCATCAAGCCGTGCACCACGACACTCACCGTGCGCGTCGGTTACAGCGACTGGGTTCGCGTCGACGGGCACCGGGTGGTGCTGTCGCACCTGGAGGGGTTCACCAACGGCACACCACCGGGGCTGGTCAAGCACACGGTGCGCGACCCCCGCCAGCAGTTTCTGGGGGCGGACCGATGAGGGCGTTCCGCTTCGTCGGCGCCGGCTTCGACGCCGGCCGGACCGGCGGGTTGGCGCTCACCGCGGCCGGCGGCCTGGCGATGACCGATGGCGACGAGAGCGTACGGCAGGCGCTGTTCCTGCTCCTGTCGACCACGCCGGGCGAGCGGCTGATGCGACCCGGGTACGGCTCCCGGCTGCACCGGTTGGTCTTCGCGCCCAACGACGACACCACCGCCGGTCTGGCGATTCACTACGTCCGGCAGGCCATCGCCCGGTGGGAGCCCCGGGTCGAGGTGATCGACGTGGACGCCGGGCCGGACCCCGACGACGCGTGGCGCCTGGTGATCCGGTTGGACTACCGGGTGCGGGCCAGCCTGACACCCGGACAACTGGTCTTCTCCGTGGATCTGCTCCCCGTCGACGAGCCCGCTGAGGGAGGAGCGTCATGACGCTGCCCGTGCCGCACCTGGACGATCGCGGTTTCCTCGACCTGGTCACCGAGGCCCGGGAACGGATCCGGCAGTCCTGCCCGGCGTGGACCGACCTGTCGGCGCACGACCCCGGCATGGCGCTGGTGGAGACGTTCGCACACCTCACCGAGGTGATGATCTACCGGTTGAACCAGTTGCCGGAGAAGGCGTACGTCTCGTTTCTGAACCTGCTCGGGGTCACCCGCCACGCGCCGACAGCGGCCTGGGCGGACGTCCGGTTCACCCGTACCGGCACCGACCGCGGTGCGGTCCGGATCCCGGCCGGGCTGCGGGTCGCCGCGGCTCGGGGCGCGGACCCCCGGCCGGTCGTGTTCGTCACCACCGAGCCGACGCTGCTGCCCGCCAACGAGACGTCGGTGACGGTACGGATGCACCACTGCGAACCGGTCGAGGCGGAGCTGCTCGGGGTGGGCACCGGCCAGCCGGGGCAGGTGCTGCGCGCGACCCACGCGCCGCTGACACGCACCGCCGAGGCGCTGGACCTGCTGCTCGGGGTGGAGGTGGCGGCCGGCACCGTCGAGCTGGGCGCGGCGGCCCGCGAGCACGACGGCCGCACGTTCGAGATCTGGCAGCCGGTCGACAGCTTCGCCGGGCTCGGTCCGCAGGCCAAGGCGTACCTGGTCGACCGGTGCTCCGGCACTGTCATCTTCGCCCCGGCCCTCGACCTGCGACCACCCGCCCTGACGATCCCGCACGGCGAGGCCACCGCCGACGCGGCCGCACCGACGAGCACCGCGCCGCCGGTGACCGTCGCGGCGGTGCCACCGGCCGGACGGCAGATCCGGCTCTGGTACCGCGCCGGTGGCGGGCCGACCGGCAACGTGGCGGCGGGCACGCTGACCAGCCTGCGCGACCCCCTACCCGGGGTACGCGTGGACAACCCCACGCCAGCGGCCGGCGGCCGGGAGATGGAGGCACTGGAGTCGGTGCTCCTGCGCGGCCCGTACGAGTTCTTCGCCCAGCAACGGGCGGTCACCGCCCGCGACTTCGAGGTCCTCGCGACCAGCTCCGGCGCGGTGGCGCGGGCGCGGGCGTTCACCCGCGCGGCGGTGTACAGCTTCGCCCGGCCGGGCGAGGTCGAGGTGGTGCTGGTGCCGTACGTGCCGGAGGCGGCCCGACCGGGCGGGCGGCTGCCGGTGGCGGTGCTGCGCGAGCACGAGGTGCCCGAGGCGCGCCACCGGGTCGAGTCGGACCTGGAGGAACGCCGGATGGTCGGCATTCGCTCCCGGGCCACCTGGGCACGGTTCAAGGCGGTGTCCGTGCGGGCCCGGGTGGTGGTCCGCCGGGAGGAGGACGTGGACGCGGTCCGTCGCCGCATCCACGACCGGCTGCACCAGACGTTGAGTCCGCTGCCCACCGCGCTCAACCCGACCGGCTGGCCGTTCGGCGAGCCACTGCGGGCGTCCAACGTGTACCGGCTGCTGGAGCACGCCGAGCCGGGGGTGCGCTACGTCGAGTCGGTGCGGTTCGTGGTCGACGAGGCCCCCGACGCCGACGTCCGCGCCCTCGCCGTGGACCAGTACCAGCCGCGCACCTGGTACGCCGGGCGCGGCCCGGTGCTGTTCCGCTCCAGCAACGGCGGCGCGGGTTGGGAACCGGCCGGTCGCTTCGACGACGAGACGGTGCTGCGGGTGGCGCCCGCGCCCGCGCCGGTACGGCCGGGCATCGTCGCTCGTCCCGGCTCGGTGGCCGTGGTGACGCTGCGCGCCTCGGGCGGCTCCCGGGTGCACCTGAGCACCGACCTGGGCGAGACGTGGTCGCTGCTCACCGACCTGGACTCGCGGATCTCCGACGTGGCCTGGCTGGACCGCGACGGCGCGGGCGCGCTGCTGGTGGCCACCGACACCGGCCTGTACGAGGTGTCGCTGCTGCCCGGGGCGGTGCCGTTGCAGATCCTGGTCGACCCGTCCGACGCCGACCGGGGCTTCTACGCGGTCCGCACGTTCGTGTCCGAGCGTGGTGCGCCGGGGGTGGCGGTGGCGGCGCAGGCCAGCTTCGGGGTGTACCTGTCGACAACCGGCGGCCGACCCGGCAGTTTCACCCACGTCGGCCTGGCCAACGTGGACAACCGGGTCCTCGCCGTGCAGTACGACGGCCCGGCCACCCTGCTCTGGAGCGGCGCGGGTGAGCCGGATCCGAAGAAGCCCGGGCAGGGCTGCCACCGCACCCGGCTGTTCGAGTCGGATGTGAAGTGGCAGTCGATGCAGAGCGGGTGGATCGGCGGCACCTGCCGGGACCTCGCGTTCGTCGGTCAGCAGGCGGTGGCGGCCACGCAGAGCGGTGGGGTGCTGCGGCTGGACACCCTCGCCGCCCAGCCGCAGTGGCAGGCGGTGTCGGTCAACTGCGGGTTGCCGTTGCGGGACCGGACCCGGTTCGTGCCGGTCGACGCCATCGCGGTGAGCGGCCCGACAGCCGGCGGCGCAGCGGCCGGCGGCGCGACGCCCGGCGGCACCGGCACGGCGGAGCGGCTGATCCTGGCCAGCGGCGAACGCGGCGTACACCGCAGCGCCGACGCCGTCACCTGGACGCCCAGCGCCAACCAGGCCACCGCCGACGTGGTGACCGTCCCCGATACCTGGCTGCTCTGCTCCGGCGAGCACGACATCGAGGTGGTGCGCCAGGATGCGACGTTCGGCGATTGAACGGCTGCTGCCCGCCGCCTACCAGCGGGCCTGCGTGCCCGGCAGCGTGCTCTGGGCGCTGCTGGACGTGATGGAAGGGCTGCACGCCCCGGACGAGGCGATCCTCGCCGAGGTGGACGCGCTGTTCGACCCGTACCGGGCGCCGGACGGGCTGGTCGTGCGGTTGACCCGCTGGGTGGCGATGGATCACGTGGTGGCCTCGCCCCGGCCGGACACCCCGCTGCCGCTGCCGGTGGGTCGGCTGCGCGACCTGGTGGCCAACGCCGCCCTGCTGGCCCGCTGGCGCGGCACCCCGTACGGGATTCGCCGGGCCCTGGAGTTGGCCACCGGGATGTCGGGCTTCGCCATCGACGAGCCTCCCGAGCGGGCCTTCCACGTCGTGGTGCGGGTGCCGGTCGCCGCCGCCGGTCAGCTCGCCGTGATCACCCGCATCGTCGAGGCGGAGAAACCTGCCTCGGCCACTGTCGAGATCGTCCTGGAAGAGGAGTCGTCATGACCACCGAGTGGGCGGTCGTCGCCGCCGCCGAGCAGTTCACCCTCGACCCGCGCAACAGCGGCGAGCTGACCTTCACCGTCTCCAACCCGGGCAACGCGCCGGACACCGTGGTGTTCGACGTGGCACCCGGTGACGGCTCGCAGCGGGCCTGGTTCACCGTCGCCGAACCCCAACGCGTGGTACCCGGGCAGGGCTCGGTGTCGTTCCTGGTCAAGCTCGCGGTGCCGGCTGGCACCGCGCCCCGGCGCTACGACATGACCGGGTTCGCGTACTCGGCCAACACCGCGCCGGAGGAGAGTTCCCGATCCAGCGGCCGGGTCACGTACGAGGTGCGGGCGGTCGCGCCGCCACGGCGTACCCCGTGGTTGTGGATCGCCGCCGCGGCGGCGTTGGTGCTGGTGGTGGTCGCCGTGGGGGTGGTGTTGCTGACCCGCGACGGCGAGCCGACCCCCGGCGAGCCGCGGGTGGTCACCGTCGAGGCGGAGAGCCTGGTGGAGGGCGCGCTGGTGGAGTCTCCGAAGAAGAGCGCCGCGAAGGTGGAGGCGCAAACCAACTGCTGCGGGGTGACCTGGTCCGGCGACAAGCAGTTGTTCTTCCAGGGGTTGGCCATCGGCGACAAGGTCACCGTGACGGTGCAGATCCCGGCCGACGGCACCTGGCGTTTCGCCACCGTACGTACGACCTCCCTCGACTACGCCAACACCGTCTTCGTCATCGACGGCCGCCAGGTCGGCGGGACGTTCCTCGGCTTCACCCCGACGGTGCGGAAGACGGAGTTCCTGGACGTCGGCACGGTCCAACTCACCAAGGGCCCTCACCAGGTCACGCTCCTGGTGGTCGGCAAGACGCAGGGCACGAACCGCTACTTCGCGGGCGTCGACGAGATCCGGTTCACTGAGATCGTGGCGCAGGCCGTGGCGCGATGAGTGGACGGCAGAAGGCGCTGCTGGGGCTGTTCGCCGTCCTGCTGGTGGCGCTGTTCGTGGTAGCGGTCGGGACGGGCCGCGACGACCGGGGTGATCCGGGGGCCCGGCACGGGTTCGTCGACCGGTTGGGCGCGCTCGGCGGCGAGCGTTCCGCCGTGGATCCGCTGACGGTCAGCGCCGACTGCGCCGACGAGACGGGCCGACTGGCGTTCTCCGGCAGTTGCGTGGTGCGGGTGGCGGACCCCGGCGGGCTGCGCACCCTTGTGCTGCGCAGCGCGGCACGGTTCACGGTCGTCGCCCCGGCGCCCGGCGACGCCGACCTCACCATCCGCGACGAGGTCGAGCCGGCCGCGGACGGCACCGGCGCGGTGGCGAAGATCGCCGTCGACCAGGCCACCGAGGTGGGCCTGGTCTGCCCCGGCCTGGGCGGCTGCACGGTCGTCGTGGCCACGTCCTGAGTCGACAGGGACCGAGAGGAAGGTGCCGCCGTGGGTGACCTGCGCAAGCCGTTCCTGCTGATGGCCATGCTCGCCATCGTCCTGGCGATCGGGGTGGAGCTCGGCGCTGGGCTGCTGCTCGGCGGCGCCGACGCCGGCGCGGCCCTCGCCGACAGCGCCGGCGCGCTGGACGTGGAGCTCGACGACGTGTCCGGGGTCAGCGAACCGTCCGGTCGGGGCACCGGCTACCTGGCGCTGATCGACGCGGTGGCGGTCTGGAGCACCGGGCTGTTCTGCCTGGGGCTGCTGCTGCCCGAGCGCGTCCAGGGTCGGGTGCAGGGCGTCGCCAGCCTGATCTTCTCGATCATCCTGATCATCGTCGGGTTGGTCGCGCTGGTCGTCGCGTTCGTCGAGCTGATGATCATGGTGTCGCTGTTCCTGGCCGTCCCGTTCGGCACCCTGGCCTACCTGGCGCTGTGGGGGTTCTTCCCGGTCGGTGAGGCGGCGGTGCTGCTCGGGCTGGTGCTGCTGCTCAAGCTGGTGTGGGCCGGGATGCTGGTGCTGGCCCAACCGCGTTTCCTGCAGAACAAGGGCCTCGTCCTGCTGATCCTCACCACCCTGCTGTGCACTGTCGTGCTGGAGTTCCTGCACAACCTGGTGCCGGTGATCCTGGTCAGCATCGTCGACGACGTGGCGGCGCTGGTCTTCGCGATCATCGCGATCATCTGGGGCCTGGTGCTGTTGATCGGCTCCATCCCGGCGATCGTCAAGGCCATCCGGGTAACGGCCGCCCTTCCGAGCCGTTGACCTTTGCGGTATCGGCAGCGCCTGGGTCGATTGTCTGTGACCCTGACGGCGTGGACGAGACGCCGGGCCGCGACGCCGTGGAGCTGCGCGTGCACGGCATCTCCGGCGTCACCGCCGAGCGGATCCTCGACCACCCGATCGTGACCCGGGTCGCCGGGAACACGCATGCGGGCTTCTTCCGGCCCCGGCCTGGCAGCGGCACCGCCGGCGGAGCCACCGACGGGGTTGCCGTCGAGGCGTACCGCTGGGGTTCGCTGACCGCCGGCGCGGCGGTACGGACGGCCTCGATGTTGCTGCTGCTGCCCTTCATGTTGAGCAACCTGGCGATCTGGCTCCGGCCGGCGGGGCACGACAGGTGGGGGCTGCTCGGCCTGCTGTGCCGGGTGCTCGCCGGCACCCTCACGGCCACGTTCGTGCTGGCGGCGGTGGGCGTCACACTCGACCTGGTCGGCTGGCAGTGCGTGCCGTACCCCGGGTGCCGGGCCAGCCGCCCCTACCTGGCCTGGCTGCACACCCTCCCGACCGGGCCCCGGCTGGCCCTGCTGTCGATCGTTCCCCTGCTGGCGCTGTGCACTGACGCAGCTCGCGCCGTACGTCACCCCGAACTTCGGGTTCTACCGGATCGACACCGCGCTGGTGGTGCCCCAGGTCGACCCGGACACC
>NZ_JBEYSL010000137.1:0-14217 GCF_040642735.1 Micromonospora sp. NPDC047753
GGCATGATGAGCAGCTGCGCGCCCTCCACCGCGCCCAACGCCGTCCACCACGCGTTCGAGCCGGTGAACGTGGCCAAGGTGCTGCCGTGGCGGGCCGTCGACCTGGTCCGGGACGTGCCGGGCGCGGACCGCGTCGGGACGCGGATCGCGTTGCTGGCGGCGTTCGCGCCCGGCGCGATCAGCCCGGGCGACGTCGCTCTCTGGCGGCTCTCCCACCCCGCCGACGCCGACCTCGTGCGGTTGGTCGCGTACGGGGCGATCACGGCCACCGATCACGTCGCCCAGGCCCTCGCCTCGGCGCACCTCTAGGAGGCAACCCATGCGCAAGGCACTCGTCATCATCAGCGCACTACTGCTCGTCGGGTTCGCCGTGCAGTTCGTCCTCGCCGCCGTGGGTGGGTTCACCAGACCCGCCGGCGACGACGCGTACGCGCTGCACAGCGTCAACGGCATGGCGGTGATCCCGCTTCTCACGCTGCTCACCGCCCTGTTCGCCGCGCTGGCGAAGGCACCCGGAAAGATCATCGGACTGGCGGTCCTCCCGATCGGCCTCGTCGCCCTCCAGCCACTCATCGCCATGGTGGCGGAGGCGTCCACCGACGCGTCGGGTGTCAGCACCCCGCTCGGCCTGACCATCGGTGGGTTGCACGCGCTCAACGGGATCATCGCGGTGCACGTCGTGGTCGGCGTCCATCGGGCGGCGCGACAGCTCGCCGTGCCGGCCGCCGCCGGCGCGGCTCGGCTGGTCACCCGGGAAGGAGAGCCGGCGTGACCACCGGGTCGCTGCTCGTGGCCGACCTCGTGATCGCGGTCCTCGCGGTCGCCGCCTGGCTGGGGGCTGGCGCCGCGTCCGCCGCCCGTCGTCGCCCGCTCGCACTGGGACTGGCGGTCGTCGCGCTGCTCGCCACGCTCGCCCGCGCGCTCACGATCACCGCCCTCGCCCGGGCCGGCTGGTGGTTCGCGGCGGAGAAGGTCCTCATCGCGGCTCCGCTGTCGCTCGCGGCGGTGGGTGTCGCCGGTCCGCGGTTGCTGCGGGCCCCGGGCGACATCCGGGCCGTCGCGGTCCCGCTCCTCTTCGCCGGGTACGCCACGAGCAGCGCCCTGCTCGTGACGGTCCTGCACGGCTATCCGGCGTCGGCCGGGGCGGGACTGCTGGCGGTCGCCGGGGTCGTGACGGCCACGGTGATCTCGGCGCGTGCGCTCGGTGCGCGCCCGTCCCGGACGGCGTCCCGGGCGGCCCTCGTGGTGGCGGTCGCGGCCCTGCTGACCGGAACCGGGCTGACCGTCACCCCGGGCGCCGCACCCGCCGTACCGCATGAGCATGGTTCTCCGGCGACCCGCATCGCCGACGAACCCACCCGGCGGTTCACACTGACCGCCGCAACCGCCACTGTGGACGCGGGCGGGCGGAACGTCGCGGCGTGGGCGTTCAACGGGCAGGTCCCCGGACCGGAGTTGACCGCCACCGTCGGCGACGTCCTGGAGGTGACGCTGCGCAACCGGAACATCGAGCGCGGCGTCACAGTGCACTGGCACGGGTACGACGTGCCAAACGATCAGGACGGGGTACCCGGCGTGACCCAGGCGGCGGTGCGGCCCGGGCAGGAGTTCGTCTACCGGTTCCGCGCCGACCAGGCCGGAACGTACTGGTACCACACGCACTCGGCCTCCGATGTCGGCGTGCGGATGGGTCTCTACGGGGTGCTGGTGGTGCGACCGGGCCCGGTGACCGGCCTCGACGTCACAGTGCCGGTGCACACCCTGGCGGGCCGTCCGTTGCCCGCGCCGAGGGTGGAGAAGGTCGAGGCCGGCGTGTCGGTGCGGTTGCGGCTGATCAACACCGACAGCACGACGCACCGGTACGCCCTGGCCGGGACCGCGTTCCGGGTGGCCGCGGTCGACGGCGTCGACCTGCGCGGCCCGACGCCGCTGGTGGACACCGCAGTGCTGATCCCGGCCGGGGGCCGCTACGACCTGGTCTTCGACGCGCCGGCGACCCCGGTGGCACTGGTCGTCGACGGACGGACCGTCTACTCGACCGGCCCGGTGTCGACGGCGACCGGTGCCTGGCCGGTGCTGGATCCGCTCGGCTACGGCGCGACTGCCCCGGTGCAGTGGTCCCGGTTCGACAAGACGTTCACCCTCGTCCTCGATCGCGGACTCGACCTGCGCAGACTGCTACCGCGGTACGCCCACACCGTCAACGGCGCGGCCGATCCGGACATCCCACCGCAGGTCGTACGCCTGGGTGACGTCGTACGGTTCACGATCGTCAACCGTTCACAGATCGTGCACCCGTGGCACCTGCACGGCCACCACGTCCTGGTGCTGGCCCGCGACGGTCGACCGGCGACCGGAAGCCCGCTGTGGCTGGACTCGTTCGACGTCCGTCCGGGCGAGGTGTGGGAGGTGGCGTTCCGGGCCGACAACCCGGGGATGTGGGCCAACCACTGCCACAACCTGGCGCACGCCGATGCCGGGATGACGCTGCATCTCACCTACTCGTGATCGCCGAGACGGGTAGTTTTCTGTCATGACTGAGGACACCTTCCGTTCGGTGGCGATCGAGCGCACCAGCCTGGGCAACTACGTCGTGCGGAACTCCCGTGGTGGGTCGGTGTCGCTGGGCACGGGCGAGGACGGCAGTTTCACGCCGGTGGAGTTGCTGCTGGCCGCCATCGGCGGTTGCGCCGCGGTGGACGTGGACCACATCACCAGTCGTCGTGCCGAGCCGACCGAGTTCACCGTCGCCGTGACCGGTGACAAGATCCGGGACGAGGCCGGCGGAAACCGGATGCGCAACCTGCGGGTCGAGTTCACGGTGACGTTCCCGGAGGGCGCGGAGGGCGACGCGGCCCGTGCGGCGCTGCCCCGGTCGTTGCAGCAGTCGCACGATCGGTTGTGCACGGTCTCCCGTACCGTCGAGCTCGGCACTCCCGTCGCGATCGCCGAGGGCCCGGGGCCATCAGCGACTGATCGGCGCTGAGCACTGCTACTCAGGCCTGTGCGGCTCGTTCGTGCGAGGGTGGCGGGATGCGTCGACTACTGGTGCCACTGCTGATCGTCCTCACCGTGGTGGTGGCGTGTGCCGACCCGAACGCCCAGCCGGGTCGCTCGGACCCGACGGTCGCGCTGCCGGCGCCCACCGAGTTGCTCGCCGACGGCAGCGTGCCCTGGGCCGACCTGAAGATCACCGACGAGGACTTCAACGGTCGCCCTGCCGCGCCGAGAACGCCGGCCAACGACAGCGAACCGTGCCGGGCGGAGCAGCTGGCCGGTCGGCTCACCACCTGGACGCGGCCCGGCAACGGCGGTGAGACGCCTCGGGGCTTCGACGCCGCCATCGGCAAGCTCATCGGCGAAGTGGACGTGCGGAACTCGTCGACGGTCGAGTGCACCCTGCAGGGCGAGGTGCCCACGACCATGCGCGCCGCCGGTCGCGAGATCCCGATGCTCTACACCCACGGCATCGACGAGGAGGGCCGCACCCGGGTGATCGTCGTGCCGGCCGGCGGCAACGCCAGCCTGCGTCTGGACTGGTCCGGACCGTTCTGCCAGCCGGTGAAGGGGTCGTTGGAGCTCGCGATCGAGCTGCCGCACGACGGTGGCAGGCTGCGCGCACCGGTAACCGCCGTCGAGCGTCCGGGCTGTCCGCAGGGGGAGGGGGTCAACCCCCGCGCGCGCGGGACGCTGTCCGCGAGCGGGTTCACCGAGCCGGTGGCGGTGTCGAAGCCCCCGTCCTCGCCGCTCGAGAAACTCACCGTCGCTGTGCAGGGGCCGACGACCGCCGTCGCCGGGTCGCGGCTCACCTTCCGGGTGACGCTGGGCAACCCGACCGACGGCCCCCTCGCGTTGGACCCTTGCCCGGCCTACCTGATGGAACGGTTCTCTCTCGGCGACGCGACGAACGACGCGGTGAATTCGGCCCAGCTCTACCGGCTGAACTGCCGCGCCCTACCGCAGATCCCCGCTGGCGGCACTGCCGTGTTCGAAATGGTCGCCGAGGTGCCGGCCTCAATGCGGGCCGGGCGCGAGCTGACCGTGACGTGGAAGCTCTATCTGCCGCACTACGTACAGCGGAGCAACCAGTTCGGTGTCGTGACCCTCACCGTCGCCTGAGGAGGTCACCGCTTGGCCGGCAGCATCGGCAACCTCGACATCGGCGAGAACGAAAGATAGATGCTGTTGAGGGTATGGGAGCGCTCCCGTAGCATACCTGACGCGGCCTGTTAACGTTCACAACCGCTTACCACGCAATGACCACCACCAATGTATGGGCCGCCGTCCCGCGAGGAGGGTGCTACATGGTCAGATCCAGAGCCACCAATGCCGGTCTGGTTGCGGCCGGCGTCGGCTTACTGCTGTCGTCGACAGTTGTCGCGGCGCTGCCGGCCGGTGCCGCGGCTGAGGGTTGTTCGGTGAACTACGCCGTGTCGTCGCAGTGGCAGGGCGGCTTCGGTGCCAACGTGGCGATCACGAACCTGGGTGACCCGCTGAGCAGTTGGACGCTGACCTGGTCGTACGGTGCCGGGCAGACGGTGACGCAGGCCTGGAACACGTCGCTGACGCAGAGCGGGTCGGCGGTGACCGCGAAGAACGTGAGTTACAACGGTGCGATCCCGGCCAACGGCACTGTGTCGTTCGGGTTCAACGGGTCCTGGACGGGCAGCAACCCCGCCCCGACGAGCTTCGCCCTGAACGGTGTCACCTGCACCGGTGGCACGACGCCGACTACTCCGCCCCCGACTACTCCGCCGCCGACCGACCCGCCGCCGACCACGCCGCCGCCCACCCAGACCTGTGACCTTCCGTCGACGTACCGGTGGTCGTCGACCGGTGCGCTGGCGCAGCCGAGGTCCGGTTGGGTCTCGCTGAAGGACTTCACCGTCGCGCCGTACAACGGCCAGCAGCTCGTCTACGCCACCACCCACGACACCGGCACCCGGTGGGGCTCGATGAACTTCGGCCTCTTCTCGAACTACTCGCAGATGGCCTCGGCCAGCCAGAACGCGATGAACAACGCGACAGTGGCGCCGTCGCTGTTCTACTTCGCGCCGAAGAACATCTGGGTGCTCGCCTACCAGTGGGGTGGGCCGGCGTTCTCCTACCGGACCTCGACCAACCCGACCAACCCGAACGGGTGGTCAGCGGCGCAGACGCTGTTCAGTGGCAGCATCACCGGTTCGGGCACCGGCCCGATCGACCAGGCGGTCATCGGTGACGACCAGAACATGTACCTGTTCTTCGCGGGTGACAACGGCAAGATCTACCGGGCCAGCATGCCGATCGGCAACTTCCCCGGCAGCTTCGGCTCCAACTACACGACCATCATGAGCGACTCGACGAACAACCTGTTCGAAGCCGTCCAGGTCTACAAGCTCCAAGGCCAGAACCGTTACCTCATGATCGTCGAGGCGATCGGTTCGCAGGGTCGCTACTTCCGCTCGTTCACCGCGACCAGCCTGGGCGGATCGTGGACCCCACAGGCCACCAGCGAGAGCAACCCGTTCGCCGGCAAGGCCAACAGCGGCGCCACCTGGACCAACGACATCAGCCACGGTGAGCTGCTGCGCACCAACGCCGACCAGACCATGACCGTTAACCCCTGCAACCTGCAACTGCTCTACCAGGGTCGTTCCCCCAGCTCCGGCGGCGACTACGGCCTCCTGCCGTACCGGCCGGGTCTGCTGACCCTGCAGCGCTGACCGGCTTCGATCGCGCTCGACCGAACCGGAACGGGGCGGGCTCGGCGTCACACCGAGCCCGCCCCGCACCACGCCGAGCGCGATTGATCCTTCGGCGTCCCCGGTCTCCGGAAACCTGGCACTGGATCGCTCCCGTGACGCCGGCTGACAAAGACGGGACACGACACGCGCCAGCGGGGCGGGCTGTGGCTGACGAGTTTGGGACGATGCGCCGGTCGACCTACCGACATCACCCGACTCGAAGGGACCTCCGCGATGGCAAAGGTCATCTCCACGCTGTTCATCTCGGCCGACGGTGTGGCCGAGATCGACCCTGACTGGCACTTCCCGTACTTCGACGAGAACATGGGCCGCGCCGTCACCGAGGACTACGACGCCGCCAACGTGCTGCTCATCGGCCGCGAGACGTACGACAGCTTCGCCGGGGCCTGGCCGGACCGTGAGGCCGCCGGTGGCGAGGACGCACCGTTCGCCAAGCAACTGGGCGACATGCGCAAGGTCGTCGCCTCGCGTCAGCCGCTGGAGTTCTCCTGGCGCAACTCCGAGCTGATCGACGGGGACCTCCTCGATGCCGTCACCGCGCTCAAGGCCGACGCCGGGGTGCGCGGGGTTCTCATCCCCGGGTCGATCTCCGTCGTGCAGCAACTGCTCGCCGCCGGCCTGGTCGACGAGCTGCGTCTGCTGGTGCATCCGGTGGCCGCGCGCAAGGGCCGCAGGCTGTTCGACGAGGGTGACGCGGCGTACCACCTGCGACTGCTGGCAACGGAAGCGTTCCCGACGGGTGTCCTTCGCGTGATCTACGCGCCGGGCCCGGCGCCGACGCCGGTTGGCTACGACGAGGTCAAGGACCAGGCGCCGGCCGGAAACTAGGGCGCTCCTGCGGGGACGGCCGCCGCGCCGGCCGTTCTCCGAGCGAGGCCGTCACAGGCCCATGTGAAGATCTCGGCGTGACCGAGTGGACGTACAACGATCGCCCTGCCGGCGTCAGGTTTCTCAGCGATCGGATCCCCGAGCCGGGCCGCACCGCCATCGAGGACGAGCTGTGGGCCTGGGTGGTGCGTGGTGAGAGCGACGCGGACGAGTTCGTCGACTTCTTCGACGACGACGACGAGCGCTGCGGCGCGACCGACGATGAGCTCAGGGCGGCACACGAGACGGCGTTGGCGGTTCGGCGGGAGCAGCAGCGCGAGTGGGGTGAGGTGCGCGGCAACCTCACCCGTGCCTTCGTCGAGCTCAACGGGCTGGGGGTGTTGGCCCGGGAGAACTTCAGCTGTTGTGGCACCTGCGCGAGCGCCGAGATCGACGACGAGCGGGACGACTCACGGCACTGGCGCGGGTTTCTCTGGTACCACCAGCAGGACACCGAGTCGCTGCTGGCGAGCGAGGACGGCGAGGTCTACCTCGGTTACGGCGTCTATCCGCCGGCCGACTTCGACGAGGCCGCCTACGCGGGCCTGTCGGAGGCCGAGCAGCAGGCCAGCTACCAGGCCGACCTGGAACGACTGCTGGACGAGGTCGCGTTCCCGGTGCTGCGCAAGCACGGCATGCAGGTGGAGTGGAACCGCAAGCAGTCCCGGCGGATCGAGGTCACCGGTGCCCGGTGGTATGCGCCACTGAATTGACCGCCATCGTTCCATCCCACACTTCGGCCAGATGTTTAGTGAGGCCCATCGATATTGACGCGCGGCCTCGGCGGCGACAGGATCTCGGGCACCACCACCCCTGATTCCCTCCTGGGAGGCGCCATGACCCGTCCCCGCCTGCCCCTCCTGCGGGCAGCCACCCGGTTGGCCGCACTCGCCCTCGCCACCGCCGGCGTGCTGCTCACCGTCGCCACCCCCGCCAGCGCCGCCGTGCCCACCGGCCGCTACGTAGCGCTGGGCG
This sequence comes from Micromonospora sp. NPDC047753, assembly GCF_040642735.1. Classification (NCBI taxonomy): domain Bacteria; kingdom Bacillati; phylum Actinomycetota; class Actinomycetes; order Micromonosporales; family Micromonosporaceae; genus Micromonospora; species Micromonospora sp. NPDC047753. The sequence continues at coordinate 7,590 of NZ_JBEYSL010000137.1, forward strand.
ACTCGTACACCGCAGGCCCGCTGATCCCCACCCAGGTCGACCTCAACTGCCTACGGTCCAACCGCAACTACCCGTCGCTGGTGGCGGCGTCCGCCGGTTCGTCGTCGTTCGCCGACGTGAGCTGCTCCGGCGCCACCACTGACGACATCCTCTACGGCGGTAGCGGCCAGCTGGGCATCACGACGCCACCGCAGCTCAACGCGGTCACCTCGAACACCTCGCTGGTGACGGTGCAGATCGGCGGCAACGACATCGGTTTCGCCGGCATCATTGGCGACTGCGCGGAGGCGAGCGTCAGCAGCCCGCTCGGATCTCCGTGCAAGAACCGGTACACCGCCGGAGGCGTCGACCAGTTGCAGGCACGGATCGTCGCCGCCACACCGAAGATCACCGCCGTGCTCCGGGCGGTCCGGCAGGCCGCGCCGGGCGCGCGGGTCGTGGTGCTCGGCTATCCGGCGATCCTGCCCGACAGCGGTTACGGCTGCTGGCCGGTCGTTCCGATCGCCTATCAGGACGTGCCGTACCTGCGTGGCGTCGAGAAGTCGCTCAACGCGATGCTGGCCAGCGTCGCGAGCGCCAACGGCGCCACCTACGCCGACGTCTACACGCCGTCGATCGGCCGTGACGCGTGCAAGAGCAGCGGTACCCGGTGGGTCGAGGGTCTGGTGCCGCAGAACTCGGCCGCGCCGTTCCACCCCAACGCCCGAGGTGAGCAGGGCATGGCCACCGCCCTGATCGCCAGACTGAACAGCTGATCAGGCCCCCGAACGGTCGAAGCGGCCCCGTCGGAAGTGGCGGGGCCTCTTCATGGGGACACCGGGCTCGGCCGACGTCGCGGTGCTTGGGATCGGGCAGTCCGGGGTACCGACGATGTCATGCCGATTGTGGGGGAAGTCGTCGGGGACCGTTACCGTCTGCTCGAGAGCATCGCCAGCGGTGGAATGGGCGATGTCTGGCGGGCGGTCGACGAAACCCTGGACCGCCGCGTCGCGATCAAGATGCTGCGACCGCGGCTGGTCACCGATCCCGGCTTCGGCGAACGGTTCCGTCGCGAGGCCCGGGCGATGGCGGCCCTGCGTCACCCGGGTGTCGCGCAGGTCTACGACTACGGTGAGGTGTCCCAGCCCGACGCTCCGGTGCTCGCGTACATCGTCATGGAGTGCGTGCAGGGGCAGCCCCTGTCGGAGCGGATCGCCGAGACGGGCCGGCTGGGTGTGGCCGAGACGATGTCGATCGCCGCGCAGACCGCCCGCGCGCTCCAGGCCGCCCACGACGCCGGCGTCGTGCACCGGGACGTCAAACCCAGCAACCTGATCATCGAGCCGGACGGGCACGTCATACTCGTCGACTTCGGCGTCGCGGTGACCCAGGAGGCGGCGAGCCTCACCGGGACGAACCAGGTCGTCGGCACCGCCCTCTACATGGCACCCGAGCAGGTCACCAGGAGCGAGACGACGTCGGCGATCGACATCTACGCGCTGGGGGCGGTCGTCTACCACTGTCTTGCCGGCAGGCCCCCGCACGAGGGCGAGAACGCGATAGCGGTGGTGTTGCGCCATCTCGAAGAGGAGCCGTCGCCACTGCCCGAGGACGTTCCGGAGGCGGTCCAGCGGTTGGTTGCCACAGCGATGGCCAAGGACCCCAGCCGTCGCTTCCCGACGGCGGCGACAATGGCCGCGGCGGCCCAGATGCTCGCGGATCCGGCCGATCAGCTGCGGACGGCTGTCGGAGCGCCGGTCGGGGCGGCGGTCGGGGCGGTCGAACGCACCGAGATTCAACGGCCGGTCGTCGGCGGTGCGGCGAAGCGGTCGGGCGGCCCGGGGCCCAAGGTGCTCGCTGTGGTTCTCGGATCGATGGCCGCCGCAGCCGCCGTCCTGGTGTTCGCCGATCCCATCGGGATGATGACGGGCCCGACCGACGGGCCGTCGACGCCGCCAGCGGTGTCCACGACGGGCCCGTCGCAGCGCGAGCCCGACCTGGGCGTGGGTGGCGGAGAACCGGCTACCCGCGGTTCCGGGGGCCTGCCGGTCCGCGCGCCTGGCTCCCCGACCCCGACGGCAGGCGTTTCGGCGGGTGCCGGGCCGGTCGGCCAGCCAACGCCCTCCGGCGAGAGCACCGGGGGCGCGCCCGAGCCCACCTCGTCCGAAAGCCCGCCAGCGGAGCCGACGGCAGCCCCGACGGGTGGGACGACGGCGGCGCCGACCGCGACAGCGTCCGCGGAGAGCGATGAGGAGTCGGCCCCGGAGCCGACGAAGAAGCCGTCCCCGGGGGCGCCGGCAGCGGACGAGAACGCGGCGCCGGAGGTCTAGCGACGACTGCTGGCGTGACGGCCGAGGCCGCCACGCCAGCAGTGTGGGTCAGGAGTCGATCGGGTCAGCCGGTGCTGCAGGTGATCGTCGGCCAGTTCCAGTTGCCGTTGGCCATGACCGTGATCCCGAAGTTGTTGCCGTTGCCGTTCGGCCTCGCGGTGACGGTGCCGCTGCTGCCGCTGACGGAGGCGTTCCAACTGTTCTGGATGCTCTGGCCACCACCGAGGCCGAGGCTGACCACCCAGTTGTTGGTGCCGCTGACGGCGACATTGAGGTTGAACCGGTCACCCCACTGCTGGCCGGCGGAGATCGTCGCGTTGCAGTTGCCGGTCCCCGGGTTGCCGGTGGTGGGCGGAGTGGTCGGGTTGCCGCCGCTGCCCTCCCGCACGGTGATGTCGGAGCTTCCCTGGCTCTGGTAGCCCTCGGTGGCCATGACCTGGTAGCTGTGGTTGGTGCCGAGGTTCAGGCCGGCCCGGGCCCAGGCGTCGAAGTGGTTGGCGGTGGTGATGGTGCCACTCGAGCGCTTCTGCTGACGGACGCTCCAGAACTGGTAGAACGTCTGGTTGCCATCGATCGACGGGGCGTTGACCCGCTGGCTGCGGAGGATGTCGTAGGTGCCGCCGTCAGTGGTGACAGTGCCCATCCGCTGTGCGCCGCTGCTCGGGTTGTAGCTGCCGAAGTTCTCCACCACGTAGTACTCGATCAGCGGGTTGCGCGTCCATCCGTACAGGGCGAGGTAGGTGTTGTTGTTGCCCGGGTTGTAGCTGCCCGAGTAGGTGACCGTCCGCCGGCTGCCGGTGGCCCAACCCTTGCCGCCGACCCAGTTGTTGGTGCTCCTGTCCCAACTGCTGGTGTATCGGCCATCGGCGCGCAGCGTCATGCTGGCGTTGCCGCTGTCCTTCCAGAAGGAGAAGTAGTACCCGTTGTGCGTGCCGGTGAGGTTCGACGTGAGGGTCCGGTCGGCCTCGGCGTACGCGTTGGTGGCCGTCATCGTGCCGGCGACGGCCACGACGGCGGCGCATGCGGCGCCCAGGAGCAGCCGCATACGGGCGCGGCCTCTCGGTTTGGTGTGGCTGGTGTCGGTCATGGAACTGTTGCCTCCTCTGACGGCTGGCGGGGGCCAGCGGCGCGGTACGCCTCGGCAGGCTGCCGGCGGCCGGGTGACGGCCACGGCGTCGTACCGCTCGGTGGTGGTGGGGCCGGTCGTCCTGCACGACGATCGGAGAAGTGGGGCGTGGTGGCTGGTGCTGACGACAATCGAATGCCGTCGATGGCGACCGTATTAACCCGGCCGTCGACTTGTCAACAACTTCCGGAAACAGAGCAGCAACACCGCCGTCATCACCGGAGCGGCATCCATCCAGGTCAGTAGTGGATCAGAGGTCAGGGCGGTCGTCACGGCGTCCCGACAGCCGAACATTGGCCGGGATGGTGCCGCCGAAAGTTCCGGAGACTTTCCGGACCAGGTGCCCCGGCCTTGGTCAACGACACGGGCGGACGCTCCCGTTGCCCGAGGGGTCAGCGACGCCGTAGGTCGTTGAGCCGGGCGGCCTGGCGGGTCAGATGGTCGCGTTCGGCGAGGTTGGGGGCCTGCTGGGCAGCCTCGGCGTACAGCCGCGCCGCCGTTGCCAGGTCGCCGTCCCGCTCGTTCAGGTACGCCGCCACCGCCGTGTACCGGGGCAGCGCGTCGTCCACCGCCGCGAGCGCCGCCAGGCCGGCCCTGGGACCGTCGGCCTCACCGACCGCCACCGCGCGGTTGAGTCTGACGACCGGGTTCCCGGTCAGGCGCACCAGTTCGTCGTACCACTGCACGATCTGCACCCAGTCGGTCTCCGCGGCGGTGGGCGCGTCCGCGTGCAGCGCCGCGATGGCCGCCTGGGTCTGGAACTCACCCAGTTGGTCGCGGGCCAGGGCCGCCTGGAGAATCGCGACGCCCTCGGCGATCGACCGGGTGTCCCAACGGCTGCGGTCCTGCTCGGCGAGCGGCACCAGGCTGCCGTCGGGGGCGGTCCGGGCGGCGCGCCGGGCGTGGTGCAACAGCATGAGTGCCAGCAGCCCCGCCACCTCGGGGTGGTCGATCGCGGCCGCGAGCTGCCGGGTGAGCCGGATGGCCTCGGCGGCGAGGTCCACGTCACCGGAGTAGCCCTCGTTGAAGACCAGGTAGAGGACGCGCAGGACGGTGGCGACGTCACCGGGTCGGTCGAACCGCAGCCCGGAGACGGTGCGCTTGGCCCTGCTGATGCGTTGCGCCATGGTCGCCTCGGGCACCAGGTAGGCGTGGGCGATCTGCCGGGTGGTCAGCCCGCCGACAGCGCGCAGCGTGAGCGCGACAGCGGACGACGGCGTGAGCGACGGGTGGGCGCACAGGAAGTAGAGCTGGAGCGTGTCGTCCGCGGTGGGGGTGGGCCCCGGCGCCGGCTCCTCCTCGACGAGATCCTCGCGTCGACGGCGAGCGGTGTCGGCTCGGGCCGCGTCGAGGAACCGTCGCCACGCCACGGTGGTCAGCCAGCCCTTCGGGTCGCGCGGCGGGTCGGCCGGCCAGACCCGGACCGCTTCGACCAGGGCGTCCTGCACGGCGTCCTCGGCCGCCGCGAAGTCGATTCCGCGGCGGACGAGGATCCCGAGGACGCTCGGCGTGAGGTTGCGCAGCAGCGTCTCGTCCATCGGAGTCGTCACTCCGTGATGGTGGGCGGCTCGCTCAGGAACGGGCGCAGCTCCAGCCACTCGTGGATCGGCTTCCCGCCCGCCCCGGGCGCGGCCGACAACTCCCCGGCCAGCTCGACAGCCCGGTCGTAGCTGTCGACGTCGATCACCATCCAGCCGGCGATGAGATCCTTGGTCTCCGCGAACGGGCCGTCGGTGACCGGCGGGCGACCCTCGCCGTCGTACCGGACCCACGCTCCCTCCGGGGCGAGTGCCTGACCGTCGACGAACTCGCCGGTCTCCTCGAGTCGGGCCGCGAAGTCGCGCATGTACTGCATGTGGGCCGAGATCTCCGCCGGGGTCCACTGGTCCATCGGCACGTCGTTCACCCCGGCCGGGCCGCCCCGGTAGTGCTTGAGCAGCAGGTACTTGGCCATCGTGGTGCTCCTTGGTGTTGGCTGCGACCCGTCGTGGTCACGTTCACTCCGGGGACGGAGCCGCTCGGCACTTCTCGACATGGCTGTCCGAATTTCTTCCTCCCGCAGGTTAACCTCGGGTGAATCGTCCGCCGTTGGGGCACCTCGGGCGGCGCAAAACTTGATTCGTTCCAAAAAAGTGAGCTAGTGTTCGTACCCGTGATGTCCGACTTCGAGGCGCAGCTACGGGCTGTCTCGTTGCGCGTGACCCGGCCCCGGTTGGCGGTGCTCGCGGCGCTGCGTGACCACCCGCACGTCGGCACCGACGCGGTGATCGCGCTGGTCCGCGCGGACCACCCCACGGTCTCCCACCAGGCGGTGTACGACGTGCTGCGGGTGCTCACCGACGCCGGGCTGGTGCGGCGCATCCAGCCGGCCGGGGCGACAGCCCGATACGAGTCCCGGATCTCGGACAATCACCACCATGTCGTGTGCCGCTCCTGCGGCGCCATCGCCGACGTCGACTGTGCCGTCGGCCACGCTCCCTGTCTCACCGCCTCAGGCGACCACGGCTTCGTGGTCGACGAGGCGGAGGTCGTCTACTGGGGCACCTGTCCCGACTGCGCGACCGAACGCACGCCCCAGAGATCCGCAAGCTCGGAAGGAAGTACATGAGCGACACCCAGGACAACGGCCCCGTCAGTGCGCAGGGCGTGGACCAGAAGGCAGCGGCCGGCTGCCCGGTCGCGCACGACTCGGTGACCGCGCACGGCAGCGAAAGTGAGAACCCGGCGATCGACTCGCCGACCCCGAAGACCGGTGGTCGTCCGCGCACCAACCGGGACTGGTGGCCCAACCAGCTCGACCTCTCGGTGCTGCACGCCCACTCGTCGAAGGGCAACCCGCTGGGCGAGGACTTCAGCTACGCCAGGGAGTTCGCGAAGCTCGACGTCGAGGCCCTCAAGCGCGACATCGTCGAGGTGCTCACCACCTCGCAGGACTGGTGGCCGGCCGACTTCGGCCACTACGGCGGCCTGATGATCCGGATGAGCTGGCACGCCGCCGGCACGTACCGCATCGAGGACGGCCGGGGCGGCGCCGGCGACGGTGGGCAGCGGTTCGCGCCGCTCAACAGCTGGCCGGACAACGCCAACCTGGACAAGGCCCGCCGGCTGCCTCCGCGACGTGGCCTCATCATGACCAGACACTGTGGAGCCGCCGAGGGGGCGCAACGCCGAGCGAATTGATCATCGTTTGGGC
>NZ_JBEYSL010000138.1:0-14210 GCF_040642735.1 Micromonospora sp. NPDC047753
GCACACCGAACCCCGTCACGGGGATCGGGGCGCCGCCCACCTCGACCTGGCGCTGCCGTCGGACGTGCCGTTGGCCGACCTGCTTCCCACGCTGCTGCGCTACGCCGGTGAGGACATGGCCGACGAGGGCGCGCGGCACGGCGGCTGGGCACTGTCCCGGTTGGGCGGCGCGCCCCTCGACGGTGGTCGTACCGCGGCGCAGCTCAGCGTCCGGGACGGTGAGGTGCTCTACTTCAATCCCCGGTCCGACGCCGCGCCGGAGATCGTCTTCGACGACGTGGTGGACGCGGTCGCCACCGCGACCAACCAGCGCCCCGGCGCCTGGCAGGTCAGCGCGACCCGCTCCTTCGCCGTGGTCTTCGCGGCGGCGGCGCTCGGCGCCGGCGCGCTCGCCGCCCTCTTCGCCGGTCCGCCGCACCTGCCTGGCGCGCTGGCCGCGCTGCTGGTCGCGGTGGCGCTGCTGGTGGGCGCGGCGGTGCTGTCCAGGGCCGCCGGTGACAGCGGCATCGGCGCGGTGCTGGCTTTGGTCGGCCTGGTGCACGCGGCCACCGGTGGCCTGCTGCTGCTGGCCGGTGATCGGGCACTGACCGACCTGGCCAGTCCGCATGTCCTGCTCGCGGCGACCGCCGCGGTGGTGGCCGGCGCGGTGGCGGTGCTGGCGGTCGGCGACCGGTACCCTCTCTTCTTCGCCGCGATCGGGGTCGCGGCCGCGACCGGCCTGGGCGCCGTGCTCTGCCTGGCCCTCGACCTCGACGCGGCGGCCTCCGCCGCGGTGGTCGCCGCGGTCGCGTTCGGCGTGGTGCCGGCGCTGCCGATGATGGCCTACCGGCTGGCCCGGCTGCCGGTGCCGTCGATCCCGACCGGTCCGGAGGACCTGAAGACCGACAGCGAGTCGGTGGACGGTCGGCAGGTGCTCCAGCAGAGTGAGCGCGCCGACGCGTTCCTGACCGGCCTGCTGTGGACGGTGTCGCTGCTGGTGCTGGGCGCGCAACTCGTGCTGGCCCTGGACGGGCGCCTGCCCGCGGTGCTGCTCTGCCTGGTGCTGGCCCTGCTGGCACTGCTGCGGGCCCGCCCCCTCCTGGGCCGGGCGCAGCGCACCCCGGTGCTGCTGGCCGGCACCGTGGGTCTGGGCCTGGCCGCCGCGACCACCTTCGCCGGTGGGTCGCTGCCGGTCCGGCTCGGCGTGATCCTGGGCGGTCTGGTACTCGCCGCGGTGATCAGCCTGATCTACGGTCTGACCGTCGCCGGCAAGCGCATCTCGCCGGTCTGGGGCCGCCTGCTCGACATCGCCGAGATCCTGCTCATCGTCTCGCTGGTGCCGCTCGCCTTCTGGGTCTGCGGCCTCTACGGCTGGATCGTCAACCTCCGCCCCTGACCGCGCGCCCCCGCACCGGTCAGCGCGACCGCAGATCGGTGGCGACGCCCAGCGCCGACGCGACCGGAGCGGTGGCGTAGACCCCCGGGCCGTGCTGACCGTCCATCGGCCGGGTGGACGCGCCCACCCGGCCGGCAACGTCGCGAACCACCTTGACCAGGGCCTCGACGTGGTTGTCCATCGCCGCGACCCGGAGCAGCGGTGCCGCCACCCGACCGTCCGACGAGACGGTCACGGCCACCGTGTGCGACGGCGCCGAGGTCGCGGTGATCGCGTCCACCAGCGGACCGAGCGGCGCGTCGAAGCGGCCCGGCAGAGCCATGCAACGGTGCGTCCAGCCGCCGCCGCGCAACCCACGCCAACTCTCGGCCGGCGCCTCGGGCACCAGGTCGAGGCCGGCGGCCGAGACGATGGCCGCACGTAGCTCCTCCCGGCCCAGTGGGCGATGTGCCAGCCCCGCCGAGGTCAGCGCCTTGCCGAGCCGGCCGATGCCGGCCGCCACCGTCCGGTGTACGCCGGTCAACCCGCCGCCCCGGCTCACCGCCTCGACCCGGGCGTCCCGGACGGTGAGCCGCACCGCCACCCAGACGGTCCGGTGAGCAGCCGGCGGCGCGCCGGGTGCCGGGTACCAGACCAACGTGTGCGCGACGACCTGGGCCCGGGAGACCGGGGCGCTGAAGTCCGCGAGCACCCGCAGCGCGCGGTCCACGGCGGCGGCGTCGACCGAGCCGACCGCCGCACCGGTGGCGGACTGCAGGGCGACGGCGGCGAACCAGCCCTGGTCGTCGCGCCCGATGCCGAGCCGGGTGCCTCGGTCGGTCAACTCGATGACGCTCAGCTCGGGAGCGAGCGCAGCCAACCTCGGGTCGGTCGCCGTGCCGCTGGCCAGCGCTGCCGACGCCCGCTCACCACGTCGCCGCAGACGCCGGCGCAGCAGCAGGTCCTCGAACCACCAGCGGCCACCCCGGCGGGCGAAGGCGGCCAGGAGGACCAGCAGCGAAGCGACACCCGCCGCGGCGAGCACCCAGCTGGGTCCGGCCGTGGCGGCCCAGACGCCGAGCACGCACAGCTCCAGCACGACGAGCTGCCCGACCAGCACGGGGCCGACCCGCCCACGGCCGGGCCGCTCGGCCGGGGGCGCCGGCCGGGTCGGAACGTCGACAGGGTCCGTGACCGCTCGGACGGGTGGCGCCTGAACCTGCGTCATCGCTGACTGTCCCTCCTGCACGGTACGACTCTGCGCCGGGTCTTCTCCGGTGCCGGCCACGAGCGGTGGTCCCAAGGAACCACAGTCGGCCCCTTATCGTAGGGAAGCCCGCGACGGCACCCCGACCCTGATCGTCGCGGATCCACCCCGCCGGAGGTAAGTCATGCGGACCCGCCGCGATCAGGTGCAGGCGTACCGCTTCGTCACCCGCCGCATCGTCTCCGCCTTGCTGTCGGGCGATCCGGAGACCACCAACCTGCCGATGCGACGTCTCGGCATGGCCGTCTTCGGCAGTGTCCTCACCGCGGCCATCGTGCTGGGCGGGGTCGGGGCCTACGGCCAGTTGACCGGTGGCGCGGCACCGCTGGACGACCAGACCCTGGTCATCGAACGGGAAACCGGCGCGACGTACGTGTTCATCGAGGGCAAGCTGCACCCCACGCTCAACTACACCTCGGCACGGCTCATCGTGAACGATGCGAGTGCCCAGGTGCGGACGATGTCCCAGGCGTCGCTGCGGGACCGGCCCCGCGGCGTCACCGTCGGCATCGTCGGGGCGCCGGACGCCCTGCCGGACCGCAAGTCGCTGACCGGCCTGCCCTGGTCGGTCTGCGACGTGCCTGACCCGGTCGACCGGCAGCGCTCCAGCACCCGGCTGGTGATCGACCGGGCGCTGCCCGGCGGCACGCCGCTGGGTGACCGGGCGGTGCTGGTCTCGGTGAACGACCAGCGGTACCTGGTCACCAACAACACCCGACTCCAGCTGCTCGATCCGTCCCGCACGATCACGGCGCTGCGGATGGCCGGCACCGAGCGACTCCAGGTCGGACAGCAGCTGCTCAACGCCGTGCCGGCCGGGCCACCGCTGCGCCGGCCGTCACTGCCCGGCGAGGGTCAGCCCAGCAGTCGCACTGTGGCAGGGCAGACGTACGACGTCGGTTCGGTGTTCAAGGCCGCCGGGCGGCACTACGTGCTGACCCGGGACGCTCTCGTCTCGATCAGTGAGATCACCGCTCTGCTGCTCGTCAGCAACGGCGGTCGGATCACCGACATCACCCCGAACCAGGCCAGCGAGGCGTTCGAGGAGCGGCGGATCGAGGAGGAGGGGGTGCCGGCGACGATGCCCGCCCTCTACCCGGCCCAGCCCGGTCAGACCACGCTGTGCGCGACGTACCGCAAGGGCAGCGCGGGCGGCCCGCCGACCACCACCCTGGAGGTCTTCGACCGGGTGCCGACCGAGTTGACCGACAGCGATCCAGGCCTGGTGCCGGTGCGCCAGACCAGGCGCGACGCGGTACGCACCGCTGAGGCGGTGCTGCTGCCCGGCGGCAAGGGTGTCATCGCGCAGGCCTCGCCCGGTGCCGGGACCAGCGGTTCCGGTGCCGCCGGGTCGACGATCTACCTGATCAGCCCGCAGGGCATCCGGTATCCGCTCGCTTCGGCGGAGACCCTCGACGTGCTCGGTTACGGCGGGATCACCCCGCTGGCGGTGCCCGGCTCCCTGCTCGCACTGATCCCGACCGGGCCGACGCTGGACCGCGAGGACGCGTTCGCCGTCTTCGCTGCCGACGGTCCGGCACCGACCGCACCGCCGTCGACCGCACCGCCGTCGACCGCGCCGAGGTCGGGCTCGCCGTCAGCGGCACCGCCGACGGGTACGCCGTCCGCCGCGCCACCGTCGGGGTCGACATCGTCGAGTCCAGCCGGTGGCACCCCGTCGAGCGGTGGGACCGGCGGGGGGTCCACGGAATCGACCGACGCCGACGGCTGAGCAGCTTCGACGGGTCGCCCGGAGTCGCACTGGTGGACTAACCTGGATGCCGCTGACGGTTGTCAACCAGAACGACGGGGATGTTGCCATGGCCGGGCGTACGGAAGTCGACCTGTTGTCCCTTGAGGACTTCCACGAGCACCTGGCGTCGCGGTTGAGCCAGGCCGAGTCGGTGCTGCGCAAGCTCAACACCGAGATGCAGTGCCGTCCTCCGGCTCTGGGCTCGTTCCTCGACGCCACCGACAAGGCGCGTCGCTACAGCGAGGTCCACCAGTCCTATGTCGACCAGGCCGAACGGATCCGGCAGGCGGTGCTGGCGGCACAGCAGGCGACGAGCACGATCCTGAACAACTACCGCACCGCCGAGGCACGTAACGCGGCGAACGCCGACGATGTCACCGCCGCGCTGACCCCGGTCGACCGGGCGTTGCAGCCGAAGGAGGACGGGCGTGTCTGACTACACCCAGCGCTACCAGGGCAACAGCCACCAGCAGCTGTACGACGGCCTGATGGCGGGCAAGCCGGAGCAGATCGAGGGCGTGGCCACCCAGTGGGCCGAGCTCAAGGGCATCCTCGACGGTCTCGGCCGGGAGCTGAGCGGCGACCTCGACAAGCTCGCCAACACCTGGACGGGTTCGGCGGGTCAGGAGTTCCACCGGCGACTCAGCTTCATCGTCGCCCACACTGACGCGCTGGGCGAGGGGATGGCCGGCATCAGGCAGGGGTTGACCATGATGGCCGACCATCTGCGCGACGCCCACAAGCAGGCTGAGAGCCCGGAGGAGACCGACGACAACGACAAGGCGATCGGCGGTGCGATCAAGGGTGGCGCGGTCTTCGGTCTGACCGGTCTGATCGTCGGGGGCATCGCGGGTCACCAGCAGGACAAGGCCGAGCAGGAGAAGGCCCACCAGCGGATGGTGAACCTGGTCGCCGGCCTGGCCAACAGTTACGAGATCTCCGCCTACGACCGGGTGGTCGAACCGCCCCCACCGGACCCGGACACGCCGACCACCGCCCGGAAGGACCCGACGACGCCGCAGAGCGTCTCGGCGATCGCCCGGGTGAGCGGCGGCCCCCACACCGGCGCCGACACCGGGCGCAAGGGTGACGCGACCATCTCGACGCCCGACCATGTCGCCCAACTGCCGGGCGACGGTTCGACGCCGGGCGAGGTCGGCGCGGTCACCGGCGGCGGGGCGGCTGTCGTCACCGTTCCGACCGGCGCTGGCAGCGACCTCCCAGGCGCCGGCACGTCCCTCGCCGGAGCCGACCCGCTTCTCGGCGGCGCGCTGCTCGGCGGGGGTGCCGCCGGGCTGGTCGGGCTGTCCGGGCCGGCCGGCGCGCCCACCGCGGCGAGCACCGGTCCCGGCCTGCTCTACGGGGCGCAGGGCGGGGCACCGGCCGGCGGGGTGTTGCGCAGCGGCGCGCTCGCCGGCTCGGGCAGCGCGGCCCCCACCTCGGCTCGACCGACCGGCGGTGGCGCGGCCCCGGCGGAGACCCGCGCCGCCAACGGGGTCGGGCGCAGCATCGACGGCCAGCGTGGTGGCAGCGGCGGCCGTCCGGCCATGACCGGTGGCAACGCCCGGCCGGGGTCCAGCGGCGGTCGTCCCGGTGTGCTCGGCGGGCAGGGGCGTGCGCAGGACGACGACTCCGACGAGCGGCTGACCTGGCTGACCGAGGACGAGATGGTGTGGCAGGGCGACGAGAAGGCCGCGCCCCCGGTGCTCGGCACCGGCGACTGACCACGGCCCACCGTCGGCCGGCACGCACCACCGGCGGTGCGCCCCCGACGATTGACGGTGCCCCCGATCGGACCCGATCCGGTCGGGGGCGTTGCCGTTCCCGGGCCCTGATCGGCGGTGTCCACAGTGCGCATGGTGGTGGCGGTCACGCCCGCGCCGCCCATCGCCGTGCTGCGGTTGGCCGGAACGGGCGATAGGTTGGTCGGGTGTCGTCCGCAGCGTCCGTCCGCCCGGCCAGGTGGGCTGTGCTGCGGTCACTGCGGGAAATGACCCGCCTGGCGGTCACCGCGCTGGTCCTCGCGGTCGGCCTCGGTGCCGCTCTCGCCGCGACCCCACCGCCCACCCCCACGCAGCTGCGGCCCAGCGCCGTGAGCAGCCGGGTGGCGAGTGTCAGCCCTGACGCCGGCCCGGCCGACGAGCGAACCGGCCAGCCCGCTGAAGCCCCGCCGGCTGGCACGCTCGACACCGCCACGGCGACCGGTCCGGTCGCGGCGGGCCCGGTGCACGTCCCGGCCGCCGATCCCGGCCGTGGCTCCCCCGCACGACGCGGCCCACCCGCCCGCTGAGCCAGGCCCGGCGATCCCGGGGCCCGATCCCGGCTGATCCTCCCGCACGGCACCCCAGTTCGCCGTCCACGGATCATCCCGCCACCGGGCCGACCGGTGCTGCCGCGCCTTCCTGCCGCCCGTCGATACCCGCCTTCGACCGCGAGGTGCTGTTACATGCAAATCATCCTCTCCGCCGTCCTGCCCGACCTCTCCCGGGCCGCCGTCATCTGGCTGAGCCTGCTCGGGGTGGTAGCCGTCGCTGTCTCCGCTCTCCTGCTGCGACCCGGTCGACTCCGCTTCGACCCGGGTTCCCGGATCCGGCGCGCCGCAATGCCGAGCCAACTTGAGCAGGCCCAGGAGGAGCGGGAGCAGAGCCGCTACGCGCAGGAGGTCGCGGTGGCCGCCGAGCGGGCGACCACCACGGCGCAGCGCCGCCGCACGGAGTGGGTTGCCGCGCAGGAGGCGGTCGAAGCGGCCTGGCTGGCGTACGAGGCGGCCGAGGCTGGCGTACGGCGGTTCGACGCGGCGGCCGCCATGCCGCTGCCGCACACCGCACGGACCCCCGCCGAGTACGCGGACCGCGAGCGCTACCTGCACCGGGCGGCGCTGGACGCGTACTGGCGGCGGGACCTGTCGGTGGAGCAGCTCAGCGACGTCTTCGCGCACCGCGACGGCTGGGACCCGCGACTGCACCCGGTCGAGCAGGAGCTGGTGCTCCAGCGGGCGATCCGGGACAACCTGGCGGCCCGGCACGCCGCAGCCCGCGAGCGGGAGCAGAGCGCGTGGCGGGCAGCGGAAATGGCGGTTGCCGCGGCTCGCAGTCTGCGCGAGGAGGCGCACGCCGCGAGCGGGCGACGGGTCGCCGAGTCCGCGTCGGTGCTGCCCCTGAGCGAGGTTGCCCGACCGGTGGGCGCGCAGCCCCGGGAGAACGTCGAGCAGACCCGGGAGAACAAGGTGACCGCTCGCGGCCGTGCGACGGTGCCCGCGTTCTGAGCCGCGCGGGCTCGGGTGGGTTAGCGTGACGGCATGTCCCGACAGGCGTGGGTCCTCGTGGTGATCGCCAGCATCCTGGCGCTCGCCACACTGGTCGGTGCCGTGGTGCTGGCGGTGCGGGTGGTGCGTACCCGGCGGATGCTGACCGGGCTGGGCGCGGGCGGCAAGGTCGCCTTCTACGGGGCACTGATCTACACGGTCTTCCCGGTCGACGTGCTGCCGGACCCGATCTACCTGGATGACATGGGGGTCCTGGCCGCCGCGCTGATCTACCTGACCCGGCTGGTGCACCAACGTCGGGCGGCAGGTCGCCAGCTGCCCGGTCAGCCGGACGCCCCGCCGGATCGGGGCCAGGTGCGCCGCCGCGTGCCATGATCGGGGTCGGTTCGGCGGACAGGGGACGGGCATGGCGGGCGATCATCGGTTGGACGTGCACGATGAGCGGGTTGTCGCCTTCTGCGCCGAACGACACCTGGCGACGCTGACCACCCTGCGGGCGGACGGTACCCCGCACGTCGTACCGGTCGGGGTGACGCTCGACCCGGCGGCCGGCCTGGCCCGGGTCATCACCTCCGGCGCCTCCCGCAAAGCCCGTCAGGTGGCGTCTGCCGGGGCGGCGGGCACGGCGGTGGCCGTGTGCCACGTGGATGGCCGCCGCTGGTTGACCATCGAGGGCCGCGCGGTGCTGCGGTCGGATCCGGCCGCCGTGGCGGAGGCGGAGCGGCGGTACGCCGAGCGGTATCGGACACCACGCCCGAATCCGGAGCGGGTGGTCATCGAGATCACCGTGACCAGGTTGTTGGGCAGCCTCTGAGCTGACCGTCTGTCCCCGATGACCGGTTCGGGTCGGGCAGGGACGCCGTGCGGGTCCCGGTGCCCTCAGCCGGCGGAATTCTCCGTGGAGCAGAGCCGTTACGCCCTCGGTACGCCCAGGGCCGAGACCACAGATGGTCGGCCCCGGTGTTGCGCCGAGCGCCATTCCCGGTGCTGCCGCCCTCCGCTTGTCGGAGCCGACAACCCCCGAACGGAGACTCGACCATGAACCCGATCGTCCAGAAGAGCGGCCTGTCCGTCGTCGGCCTGCTCGTCGCCGGCGGCTGCGCCCTCGGCCCGGCGGTGGCCGCGCAGGCCGCGCCGGCACCCGCCGCTCCGGCTTCGTCGAGCCAGACCGACAGGCACGCCGAGCGGGTCCTCGGCGTCGACTACCAGGCCCAGCCGAACTTCTACTACTGCGGCCCGGCCGCGACCAGGATCGCGTTGTCCGCCCAGGGCAAGGCGCTCTCCCAGGACGAGGTGGCCCGGCTGCTCGGCACCACCGAGGCGGGCACCCCCTCGGCCCTGGACACCACCCGGGTGCTCAACGAACTGACCGGCGGCAAGTACCGGACCACCGAGATCCGTGATTCGGTGGCCCGCCCCGACCAGGTCGAGCAGCTGCGCCGTGACGTGCTGGCCGCGGTGGACGCCGGCCGCCCGGTGGTGGCCAACATCAAGGGCACGACAGTGGACACCGACGGCAACCCGCACTCGTACGAGGGTGGCCACTACCTGACCCTCGTCGGCTACCGCGACGGTGGTGACACGATCCGGGTCGCCGACCCGGCCGACCCGGCGTTGGGCGAGTACTGGATGAGCCTGCCGAAGGTCGCCAACTGGATCGCCGAGCGCGGCTACTCCTCCTGATCCGGATGCTTCACCGGGCCGGCCTCTCCCGTGCGGGGAGGCCGGCCCGACCGTTGTCACGGGTGCGGTTGGCGAGGTGCGCGCGTCGGCGGGCTCGGGCGGCTCGCGTCGGTGGGGCCCGGTGCAGTTGTCGGCGGAGTGGCGGGTGGATCTCCGCCTCGCCGGCTCCGGCCGCTCGGCGCACGATCCGGTTGGCGTCCTCCGGTTCGGAACCCGCTGCCCGGAGCAGATCGCTGGCCGCGGTACGCAGCCCGGTGACGAGGGATTCTCCGAACGACCTGACCCCGGTCGCCGATGCCCGCCCGGCCAACTCGGCGCACTGCTCGACCAGTCGACGGGTGCGCTGGGTGTCCTCGCCGACCTTGCACTCCGCACGCATCGCCGCCACTGCCTGACCCAGTCGGCCCATCGCGTCCGGCAGCTCCGGTGGGATCGGCTCGTCGTACTGCAACGCGGTGGTCGACCAGCGGGCCATGGCGCGAGTGTCCAGCAGCAACCGCTCCAGGTGGCCCGCGCTGCGGGCGTAACGGTGGTACTGCTGCCGGCGGTGCCAGCGCACCGGGGCGATCGTCACCACCTCTTCGGCGCCGCTGAGCGCATCGTGCAACCGGCCCAGGTCGTCCTCGGTGCTGCGAAGCCGGTCGAGAACGCCCATGGTCCGGGCGACGTCGCGCTCGCGCATGGCCTGCGCCAGCTCGCCGAGTTGCTCGCAGAGGATCGCGAAGATCGGTGCCGCGGCCCGGTCCAACACCCGCATCGGGTTGATCGGCAACAACAGCGCGACCACCACCAGGCCGACCGCCCCACCGACGAGCGCGTCGAAGATGCGGGGCACCTCCAGGCCGCGTTGCATCGGGGCCAGCGTGGCGATCAGCACGGCGGTACCGCCGGCCTGGCCGACGAGCGGACCGCCCTTGCCAGCCACCAGCAACGCGCTGGCGATGGCAAGCGCGACCACCACGCCGGTCTGCCACGGGCCCGAGCCGAGCAGGAATCGCAGCGTGTCGCCGATGATGATGCCCAGGGCCACGCCGCCCAACAGCTCGAAGGTGCGCCGCGCCCGCTGCCCGATGGCGGTGGCGATCGTACCGACGGCGGCGGCGGGGGCGAAGACGTGCGATCCCTGGCCGAGCAGATTCTTGGCGAGCAGGGCGGCGATGGCCGCGGCCAGCCCGGCCTGGATGGAGATCACCAGAGTGACCTCCCACTGCCGGGCCCGGATCCGGCCGGCCTGCCCGCCCCGGTGCCGCACCCGCCGGACCGTCCGCTGGGCGGTCTCATCGAGCCGCGACTGATCGCGGTCGGCGGGTGGGCGGTCGTCGGCCATGGCGGCGGTTACCCCGGCGGCGGCACGGCAATCGTGACGGCCCGGCACCACCGCCACCGCAGGTACCACGGACACCGTCGTACGCATCGTCAACCGTGGGTTTGTGCAGCCCCGTGGGGGTACCAGAGCCACACACCTCCCACCGATCCGCAACCGGTAAGGGGCCGTGACAATGACCAATCCACCGAACACCGACGACCACGACGCCGTCGACATCCTGGTCTCCGATCATCGTGCGATCGAGGCGGTCCTCGTCGAGTTGGCGACCCGGCAGGGCACTGCCGAGCACCGCCGACACCTCGCCGACGTGGTGATCGCCGAACTCGTCCGCCACTCGGTGGCCGAGGAGGCCTACGTGTATCCGATCGCCCGAAAGGTGCTGCCCGACGGCAACGAGATCGCCGACCGGGAGATCGCTGAGCACGCCGACGCCGAGCGGACCATGAAGGAGCTGGAGTCAGCCGACCCGTCCGACCCCCGCTTCGACGAACTGCTCGCCCACCTGACCAGCACCGTCCGACACCACGTGGCGGAAGAGGAGAAGGAGCTCTTTCCGCGGCTGCGCGCGGCGACGGCCCGGGAGGAGCTGGTCGAGATCGCCGCCCGGGTGACGGTGATCAAGGAGATCGGGCCGACCCGGCCGCACCCGGGGAGCCCGGAGCACCCACCGGCGAACAAGCTGCTCGCCCCCGGCATCGGCCTGGTCGACCGGTTGCGTGACGCGTTGAGCGGCCGGCCGACCACGATGGACGAGCTACGCGACAAGCCCTGACCCGTATCGTCCTGACCCGGCACTCCCGGGTCGCCGAGGCTCGGCGACCCGGGAGAAGCGCGGCGGGTCAGCGGACCTGATCGCCCTCGCCGGTGCGCGCCTGGGCCTGGTCGACGCCCTTGTCGATCTGATCGCCGTACTTGCCGCCGGTGCGCTTGTCGGCCATGTCGCCGGCCTTCTCCGCACCCTGGTCGACCTGCTTGTCATGCTTGTCCGCGAAGTCCTTGGCCTTGTCCATGAAGTCACCCATGGCGTTCCTCCTCAATCCGGTCCGTCCCCTTCGCGTTCCCTTGGCCGGACCACGCAAACGCCGCGGCTCCGGACGTGATCGGCGAACACCCACCGGCGTCACTCCGGCCGACGTACGATCCGCGCGGGCAACGGCCAGCGATTCGGGTGTCGGGGCACGACCGACCGGGTACCGACCTCGTCGACATCGAGGAGGACCGACATGGCCGCAGAGGTACCCGGACCGACAGGCGGCCCCGGGCCGCGCCAGACCTGGGCGGCGCTGCCGTGGCTGGTCCGGACCGCTGTGTTGTGGAGCGCCTGCCTGGTGGTGATCGCCGCGGGGCTGTACCTGCTCGGCCGGATCGCCGTCCTGTTGGCGCCGCTGGCCATCGCGCTGGCGGCCACCATCTTCCTCACCGCGCTGCTGGATCCGGTCCTGCTGCTGCTGCGCCGGTTGCGCCTGCCGGCGGCGCTGGCCGCGCTCTGCACCGTACTGCTGCTGCTCGGCATCCTGGTCGGCGTCGGCGCTCTGGTGTGGAACCTGACCGCCAGCCAGTTCGATCAGCTCAGCCAGGAGTTGACGCAGGGGGTCGAACGCAGCCGGGACTTCGTGACGTCCACCCTGCCGGTCAGCGAGGCACAGCTGGACCGGCTGGTCGACCAGGCCCGGGAGGGGCTCAGCGGCAGCTCACCCGACCCGGTGGCCGGCGCCCGGACCGCCACCGAGGTGTTCGGCTCCGCGCTGCTGGCTCTGGTGCTGCTCTTCTTCCTGCTCAAGGACGGCCGGTCCATGTGGCACTGGGTGCTGTCCCGGGCGTCCGGCCCGAACCAACCCGTGCTGGCCGAGGCCGGCCGCAACGGTTGGCAGACGTTGGGCGCGTACAGCCGGGGCACCATGTTCATCGCCGCGATCGACGCGCTGGGCATCGGGCTGGCTCTCGTGGTGCTGCGGGTGCCACTCGCCCTGCCGCTGGCGTTGATCACGTTCCTCGGCGGGTTCGTGCCGATCATCGGGGCGACGGTGGCCGGCGCGGTGGCGGTGCTGGTGGCGCTGGCCGCCAACGGGCCGACCACAGCGCTGCTCACCCTCGCGGCGGTGATCGCCGTGCAACAGATCGAGGGCAACCTGCTGGAGCCGCTGGTCATGAAGCGGCAGGTCCGATTGCATCCGGCGGTGATCCTGGTGGCGGTCACCGCCGGCACGCTGATCGCGGGCATCGCTGGGGCCTTCGTCAGCGTCCCGATCACCGCCGTCCTCTGGCGCGTCATCGACACCGTCCAACAGCGCCGCTCGGCCTCGGCTCTCCTGCCCTCGGAGTGATCATCACCGAACGAGGTGCGTGGTGAACCAGGTGCCAGCCTGATCGGCGACCTGCTCAAGGGTGCCGGGCTCCTCGAAGAGATGGGTGGCGCCGGGGATCACCCGCAACTCGCCGACCTCCCCCAACTCGGCCAGCGCCCGCTCGTTGAGCGTGATCACCTCTTCGTCCAGCCCGCCGACCAGGAGCAACGTCGGGGTACGCACCTGGGCCAGCGCGTTCCCGGCCAGGTCCGGCCGACCACCCCGGCTGACCACTGCGGCCACCCGATCGGCGCGGGACGACGCCGCGACCAGGGCAGCGGCAGCACCTGTGCTGGCCCCGAACAGGCCGATCGGCGCATCGCCGGCAGGACGCTCGACGGCCAGCCAGTCGACGATGCTGGCCAGCCGGCTGGCCAGCAGCCCGATGTCGAAGCGCAGTTCGGCCGTTCGCGCGTCCACCTCGTCCTCGGCCGGGGTGAGCAGGTCCGCCAGCACCGTACCGAGCCCACTGTCGTTCAGCGTCCGGGCCACCGCCACATTGCGCGGGCTGTGCCGGGAACTGCCGCTGCCATGCGCGAACAGCACCACGCCGACCGGTTGGGCGGGCAGCGTCAGGTCCGCGGGGAGTTGAGCGTCCCCGACCGGAATGGTCACGCTGCGCTGCTCGTCCATGCCCCACCTCCGCGTACTCGACGGTGTCCCGGGTACCCCGCCCGCCGCCGGGCACGCACGCCGCGACGGCGTTAACCCGGGGCCGTGCGCCCGCCGCCGGGCCGCGTTTGTCGGCTGGGTCGCCGGGTACGCGACGAGCGACCGCAGACCGTGTCGGCGCAGCCGCGCCCCGACGGATCGCGAGGATCGCCATGGCCAAGCAGCAGATTTCCCGGCAGCAGCAGCTGACCGAGCGAACCCAGCGTGAACAGGACGCCGAGCGCAACCAGGACGTCGGGGACCAGGATTTCGGCGACCAGGCCGCTTCGGCCCGGCTGCCCGACGACCCGAAGGCGGGGGCGCCCCGGGACGCGATCGGGCGTCCGTCGACCGGCGAGCCGGTCTGATCGACCTGGGCCGGCACGCCGGTCTTGATCAACTTCGACCGGCACGCCGGTCTGATCAACCTGGGCCGGCGAGCCGGTTCGACCAACAGCGCGGGCGGGCGTCGAGCAGTCACGAGGAGCCGGGCCGGCGTCTCCGGTCGCGCCCGACGCGCACACGTCGTCCCCGACGCCGGTCGGCGCGCTGTCCGACGTGGACG